>NZ_JAKUFQ010000042.1:0-44501 GCF_022663475.1 Bacillus cereus group sp. BfR-BA-01382 | reverse complement strand
ACGTATTCCAGCACTACTTGAGGAAATTCATGACTCTTTATTTAATAAGGCAAAAGTATTTCGCGATGAGAATACGTATAGTGCGACGAATTTTGAAGAGATGAAACAAGTAGCTGATGAAAAGCAAGGATTTATTAAGGCAATGTGGTGCGGAGAATTAGCTTGTGAAGAGAAACTAAAAGAAGAAGTTGGAGTATCTTCACGTTGTATGCCTTTTGAGCAAGAGCATTTAGCTGACGAATGTATTTGTTGTGGTAAAGAAGCTAAACAAATGGTGTATTGGGGAAAAGCGTATTAATAATCCTTCTGATAGGTGATAAAAAGGACTTTAGGCTGCATAATAAAATGCAACCTAAAGTCCTTTTAGTTTTTACAATTTATTTCATGTATTTTTTAGATGGAAGGATGTGTTTTATTTTGCGTTTTTACGGCGAATAAATAGTAACATACCAATTAGGAATGTTGAAAGCCCCATTAAAATAGATGCAGGATAATGTGTTGCCGTATTCGGTAACTTATCGCCTTGTTTTTTCGCATTATCTTTTACATTGCCACCTTGAGAGCCGTTTCCACTGCTATCGCCTTTAACACGGTTACCGCCCTGAGAGCCATTACCACCTTGAGAACTGCTATCGCCTTTAACACGATTACCGCCTTTAGAGCCATTGCCACCAGAGCCATTGCCACCAGAGCCATTGCCACCAGAGCCATTGCCACCAGAACCATTGCCACCAGAGCCGTTGCCACCAGAGCCGTTGCCGCCAGAACCGTTGTCACCAGAGCTACTGCCACCAGAACCGTTACCGCCGGAACCATTGCCGCCAGAGCCGTTACCGCCGGAACCATTGCCCCCAGAGCCACTGCCACCAGAACCGTTACCGCCGGAACCATTGTCGCCAGAGCCACTGCCGCCAGAACCACTGCCGCCAGAACCATTGCCGCCAGAACCGTTGTCACCAGAACCACTATCGTTCTGAGAACCGTTATTTCCTGGAGGTTTATTATTATCCTTTGAGTTTCCTTCTGCAAAATGATCACTATTTTGTACAATAGCGTTTGTTAATGGGCGGAAGTTTTCAGTTGCAGCATTACCAATATTTAAACCGCTAAAAAAAGATAAAGAGAGTGTTGATGCTAAAATGAAGATTTTCGTCATGGTTTTCCTCCTAAGAAATTAATATTCCATCTAAAATACATCCCTTTGTAATATTTCTTAGGAAAAAGAGTTTTATGCAAAAAAAACTATATATAGAAAAAGGTGGTGTATTTCTCAAAGCAGAAAAGAGTTAATGTAGATTTCCTACAAATAGTAGAGGCGGAGAATTTACATTCAGAACGGTAGAGGAAGTGGCAGTAGATGAAAGAGTATATAGCGTTTGATATTGGCGGTACGCAAATTAAGTATGGCATTGTTTCAGAAATAGGGAGAGTATTAAAGCGTAAAACAGTTGCAACAGAAATTCATTTAGGCGGAGAACAAACTATTCAAAAACTTATATATGTATCAAAAAAAATAATGAATGAACATACTATTGCAGGAATTGGTATTAGCACCACGGGGATTGTTGATATTAATAAAGGAATTGTGACGGGAGGTGCGGATCATATTCCGGGATATCGTACTATTCCTATTATTGATAGATTGCAAGAGATATTAAAAGTTCCAGTATCGATTGACAATGATGTGAATTGTGCAGCGTTTGGAGAAAAATGGAATGGTAGTGGAAGAGAGAAAGAGAACTTTATTATGCTCACCCTTGGAACAGGGATTGGGGGAGCGATTTTTATAGACGGAGAATTGTACCGAGGGCATTCATTTAGTGCTGGTGAATGGGGGAATATGTTAATAGAAGGAAAACCGTTTGAAGAGGTTGCCTCGATTTCAGGATTAATTCGTCTTGTCAGAAAATATAAAGGCAAAGGTGAGTGGAATGGGAGATTAATTTTCGAGTTGTATGATAAAGGAGATCGGGAAGTTGCTCAAGCAGTTAGGATCTTCTTTAAACATTTGGCAATCGGAATTAGTAATCTTGCTTATATTTTCAATCCAGAAAAGATTATTATTGGTGGAGGAATTACCGATAGAGGAAATGAGTTTTTAAAAGAAGTAAAAGAAGAGGTCAGTAAATACTTAAATCAAGAGATTTATAATAATTGTGAGATTGAACTTGCACAAAACGGTAATTGTGCAGGAATGATTGGTGCTATTTACCACTTCTTACATCATCATAAGTAAATTATATGAATGTTTTCATATAACTGAGAATTTATCCTTTTTATCGCTAGGTAAATAATGCTACAATATAAGAGAAGAATACAATATTTTCCGATTTGGAAAATGCTTTGTAGAAAGGGAGAAACTTCATGCCTATTATTTTAGAAAAAGGTCAAAAGATCGATTTAACGAAAGGACAACCAAAAGTAGCAAAACTACAGGTTGGCTTAGGCTGGGATCCAATTGGGCAATCAGGTGGATTTCTGTCTTCATTATTTGGAAGTAAACCAAATGTAGATTGTGATGCATCTGTTGTTATGTTAGAAGGAGATCGTTTTTTAAACAAAAATGATTTAGTTTACTTCGGAAATAAACTTTCTACTTGTGGTAGTATTATTCATTCAGGAGATAATTTAACAGGTGAAGGCGCTGGTGATGACGAAACAATTTTCGTAGAATTACATAAAGTTCCGAGCCGTATTAATCGTTTAGTATTCGTTGTAAATATTTATGACTGTGTAAATCGTCGTCAAGATTTCGGGATGATTCGTAATGCATATATTCGTATTCAAAACCCGCAAACTGGTGAAGAATTAGCACGCTATAATTTATCGGATAATTATGCTGGCAAAACGACTCTAATTGCAGGTGAAATGTATCGTCACGGAAGTGAATGGAAGTTTTCAGCTGTTGGAGAAGGCACACAAGATAAAAACTTAAGTGAGATTGTATCACGTTATCAATAAAATAAACCGAGGAGGAATTGAATATGGCATCAATTTCATTGAAAAAAGGACAAAAGGTAGACTTAACAAAAACGAATCCGGGTCTTTCAAAAGTTCTTGTAGGACTAGGTTGGGATACGAATCGTTATGACGGACAAAACGATTTCGATTTAGATGTTAGTATTTTCTTAGTAGGCGCTAACGGTAAAGTTTCAGGTGCAGAGGATTTCGTCTTCTATAATAACCCAAAAGGTGCGAATGGTGCTGTCGAGCATTTAGGAGATAACCGAACTGGCGAAGGTGAAGGCGATGACGAATCGATCAAAGTAGATTTGAAAAATGTACCTGCACATATCGAACGTATTTGTTTCACAATTACAATCTATGATGGAGAAGGTCGTAGCCAAAACTTCGGACAAGTTTCTAACTCTTTCGTACGTATTTTAGATGAAGAAAAGAATGCAGAATTAATTCGTTACGATTTAGGAGAAGATTTCTCTATTGAAACAGCCGTAGTAGTAGGTGAATTATACCGTCATGCAGGTGACTGGAAATTCAATGCAATCGGAAGTGGATTCCAAGGTGGATTAGCGTCTCTATGTAATAACTTTGGTTTAGACGTAGAGTAATAGATTTAATTTATATATCCATCGGTGAAATGTATGTTTACCGATGGATATATTTTTAAAGATAAAAATATAGAGGTGAATATAGATGGTTATTCAATTACAAAAAGGACAGAAAATTGATTTGGGTAAGACAAGCCCTGGTTTAACAAAAGCAGTAATTGGTCTTGGATGGGATATTAAATCTTATGACGGTGGATCAGATTTCGATTTAGATGCATCTGCCTTTTTATTAGATGCAAACGGAAAATGTACGAAGGAAACTGATTTTATCTTCTATAATAATTTACAGTCTCCTTGTGGATCTGTTTTACATACAGGAGATAACCGTACAGGTGAAGGTGAAGGTGACGATGAGCAACTTGTTGTGGACTTAAAGAAAGTTCCAGCAGATGTGCACAGAATTGCTATTACAGTTACGATTTATGATGCAGAAGGCCGTAGTCAAAACTTTGGACAAGTAGGAAATGCGTTTGTTCGTTTAGCAAATGAAGAGACGAATGAAGAAGTTCTTCGTTTTGATTTAGGGGAAGATTTCTCCATTGAAACAGCAGTTGTCTTTTGTGAATTATACCGTCATAATGGACAGTGGAAGTTTAATGCAGTAGGAAGTGGATTCCAAGGTGGTTTAGGTGCGCTTGTAAGAGCGTATGGCTTGGATGCATAGAAAGGAAACGATATTCGTTTCCTTTTTTTGACCTTTCTATAAATCTAGCAAAGAATAGGGGATAAAGGTAAGATGAGTATTTTGCAAGGAATCCTTGATACGTATGCTCAGTTTTTCGACTTGGACATGTGGATTAAAGTGTTGCAAGATCCAGTATCTTGGGGATTAATAGGTACACTTGTTGTACTTGAAGGTTTGTTATCTGCCGATAACGCACTTGTGTTAGCAGTAATGGTAAAACACCTTCCGGAAGAAAAACGTAAAAAAGCATTATTCTATGGACTTATTGGAGCTTATGTGTTCCGCTTTATTGCGATTGGAATTGGAATGTTCTTAATTAAATTATGGTGGGTAAAACTTCTTGGTGCACTTTACCTTGCTTGGTTATCAGTAAAATACTTTATTGATAAGCGTAAAGGTGCAAGTGAAGAAGACGAAGCTCACGGTATGAATCAAAACAGTATTTTCTTTAGAATGTTCGGTGTCTTCTGGGGAACAGTTGCGATGGTTGAATTAATGGATATCGCGTTCTCTGTAGATAGCGTACTTGCTGCATTTGGTGTATCTAATGAAGTTTGGATTTTATTATTAGGCGGAATGCTAGGTATTTTAATGATGCGTGGTATCGCTGGTGTATTCTTAAAATTGTTAGAGCGTATTCCAGAGCTTGAAACGACAGCATATATTTTAATCTTAATTATCGCATCGAAGATGCTATTGTCTCTAATTGATATTCATATTAGTCATACACTGTTCTTCATTATTTTAGTTGTAGCATTTGGAGCAACATTTATAATTCACTACATGAAGAATTCTGGACAAGCTAAAGAAGAAGTTGCAGCTACTAAAGAAGACAATAAATAATTGAAATGGGTTTGCTCGTTTTACGAGCGCCCATTTTTTATAACCAAAAATAGTTTATAATAGAAGAAAGATTTAGAAAAAACGTAAATGTTTTTGGAGGTGAACTGTTGTGTTTTCACGTTTTACACTTCAACCATATGCATTAAAAGATGAATCAGATTTAAAGCAATTTGAAACACTTTTAGAAAAACGCCCACAATATGAGCTGACAGAGAATGAAATGAAATTTAGTTATATAGCATGTCGAATCCTTGGCGTTCCTAATGATGTAGATGAATATTTTAATGAACTGTTTGATTATAGTGAAGCGAAAGGAATCGAAGTTTTACACGAACAAAATTTAAACAAAGTGATTGATTCGGAAAAGCTTCGTCATATTCAAGAAGTGTTCGGATTACATCAAGAAGCACCAAATGGTCTGACAGTAAATAGGCTAGTTGCACATTTATCTGGGAAACAACTTTTACCGAAAGTAGACAATCCTGATTTACAGCATTACATACATGCGACGTTCATTTCAGTATTGAAATTATATGAGAAACAACATAATCAGTCGTTAAAGACAGAAGGTTTCCGTCGTTTCTTAATCGACATAATTAAACTAAGCGAAAATTACGTAGCGAAGTGGTTCTCTACGATTAATTATAAGAAACAAATGCCGCGTATCGTTTGGTATGGTGATGCACAGGAAAGCCGTATATATTTCTTATATTTTCTTATTATGCTCGGTTGTGATGTGCTTTATTATCACCCCGAAGGAAAAGATGGATTTGAAAATATTGATGAAGAGGGAAGAACTTTTGTTGTATCTCATCCGGGTCGCATTTCGCTTGAACCATTCCCTGATCGTCGACGTGAGCGTGTTGCAACAGTAGCGTATCAAGCTTCGAAAGAAATTGAACAAGTACTTCACCACGATAATTCACTATTATATAAACCGTGGCAATTTCGTTCGTATACACCTGTAGCACGTACGTTAAAAACGACATATGATGAACTCTTTTTAATTACGAAAGAAAAGGCATTTGTACGTCCAACATTCTTTGTTGAAAATAAACATATTTATATTCCTTCTTTATTTGCGAAAATATCAGGCGTTTCAAAGAATGATAAAGAATATTTTCAACGATTAAAGGTTGTTACATCATTTGATAACAGTTTATTAATTAATACATTCCCATTTACGAAAGAGCAAAAAGCAAATTTCCAATATCATTATCGAGATGCATTGGACCGAGCTGGGAAATTACATCCTGATCTAATTATGAATAGCCATTGGTGGCCGCATAAGCGTTTACCGGAAGGTTTACAACATGGGATTGCAGAGGCGATTATCCATACGTGCGAAAGTGAAATATGCAAACCAATTGCGAAAGAAACGAAACAAGATGTAGCACTGTATGTTTTCGCACAACTTTCTCAAATACCACCTAATATTTTAGAACAGCTTGAGAAATTTGATTATTCACAAGATGTACCGAAAATTGTTATATTTAATAATGAGAAGAGTGGAGAATTAACTCGTTCTGACGCTGTTTTATTACTATTTTTGAATCAAATTGGAGTAGATGTATTCCATTTCAATCCCACGGGCAGAAACGATATTGAACCGTATGTTGAAGCAGGAGCATTCGATTCCCATTGGCTTGAAGAAGTTAATTTCGATCTTGAGTTTCATGGCTCATCAGCCTATAAAAATTTATCACAAACAATAAAAGGACTATTTCGTCCATTTTTATAAGGAAAGGGAGAATACCATATGAATAACCCAGTCGTACTAGATTCGAAAACTGAATTGAATGAGCAAACCGCACAAGATGTTCGCTTGCAACTTAGACAAGATGCAGATGTGCAACGTATTTATAACGCAGTAGATATTAAAGATCAACTGGAATTAATTGAACTTGGAAAAGAACCTTCTATGGAAATTTCACGTTTCGCTGATCAAATTTTACATACAATGTCTCTATCAAAGATAGAAGATTCTGGTGAATTGTTAAAGCAACTTGGTAAAATTATGGACAGATTTGATAGTAAAGACTTTGCGGAAGAAAAAAGTGGTTTCTTCTCGCGCATGTTCAAAAAAGCGGATAAAATGATAGAACAAATCTTTAGTAAATATCAAACGATGGGCCGCGAAATTGATAAAGTTTATGTGGAAATTACGAAGTACCAAGATGAGATGAAAAAATCAATTGGTACGTTAGATGGCTTGTATGAGCAAAACTTAAAATATTATTTAGACTTAGAGAAGTATGTAGTAGCAGGAGAAATGTTATTAGAGCGTTTAAATACAGAATTAGTTCCGATGTATGAAGAGCGCGTGCGTAATAATGATCAATTAGCAGGTATTGAATTAGAGTCGCTTAAAAACTCGGTTGAAATTTTAGAGCAACGTATTGATGATTTAGAAAAAGCTCGTATGGTTGCGCTACTTACAGCACCACAAATTCGCATGATTCAACGTGGTAATAATAAATTAATTGGTAAAATCAATACAGCATTTATTACGACGATTCCTATCTTTAAAAATGGTATCATTCAAGCAGTAAATGCGAAACGTCAAAAGCTTGTTGCAGATTCTATGGCTGAACTTGATCGCCGTACAAATGAATTACTTAAGAAAAATGCACAAAATATCGCAACGCAAAGTGTAGAAGTAGCGAGATTATCAGGTTCTTCTAGTATTAAAATGGAAACACTTGAGGAAACTTGGAACATTATTTCAAGAGGTATGCAAGAAACACAACAAATTGAAGAACAAAATAAACGTGAGCGTGAAGAAAGTCGCAAGCGTATGGCTACATTAACAGAGAATATCAAAAAAGAATTACAAGGATAAATGAAAAGGCAATGAGGAATAGTCCTCATTGCCTTTTAGTTTCTCTTCACTAATTTAATAATTTCATTCACAACAAGTGGAATGATACTTAATAAGAGAACAAATCCCCAATCTCGCATCGTTAATGCATGTACACCGAATATATTTGCAAGGGGCGGGATGGAGATGATACAAACTTGCATAAGAACACCGATAAGAAGGGAGAAGACTAAATATTTATTTGTAAAGATCCCAATTGAAAAAATCGATTTCGTTCTTGAACGCAAGTTAAATGAATGAACAAGCTGAGAAAAACTAAGAACGACAAATGCCATCGTTTGGGCATGTAATAGAGCATCCTCATCAATTCGCTCTGGGAAAAGAGGGAATAAATTTGTATCTCCAGTATAGAATTTTGCTCCGGCGATAAAGGCTATTAACGTTAAAATCCCAATGACAGCCCCATTGAAAATAAGAAAAGGAACGCTACCACTAAATAGGCTTTCTTTCGCATGTCGTGGTTTTTCCTTCATCACATCTGGATCTTCAGGATCAACCCCAAGTGATAATGCAGGCAGTGTATCTGTAATTAAATTTACCCACAAAATATGAATAGGTCGTAGGGGTGTTGCCCAGCCAAGTAAAATCGCTAAAAATAAAGCGATAATTTCTCCAAAGTTACAAGAGAGTAGGAAGAGAATTGATTTTTTTATGTTACGATAAATATTTCTACCTTCCTCAACAGCTTTCACGATAGATGAGAAATTATCATCTGTTAACACGACATCAGCTGCTCCTTTTGCGACATCTGTTCCTGTAATGCCCATCGCTACGCCAACATCAGCTTGCTTTAAAGATGGTGCATCATTGACACCATCACCAGTCATAGAAACGATATTTCCTTTTGCGCGTAATGCCTTTACAATTTTCACTTTATGCTCTGGAGAGACTCTAGCGAATACATTTAAATGATTAATTTTGCTAGCTAGTTCTGTATCTGAAATGTTATCTAATTCAGTTCCAATCATAATTTCAGATATTTCTTCAGCAATGCCAAGTTCTTTGGCAATTGCAAAGGCGGTATCTTTATGGTCACCGGTAATCATAACTGTGCGAATACCGGCTTTTTTACATTCTGTAATTGAATCTTTCACTTCAGTTCGCGGTGGATCAATCATACCGACAAGACCGATAAAGATAAGATTTTCTTCAAGATGATTTATATCCACATCGTTTGAATTGTATTTTTTAAATGCGAATGAAAGTACTCTTAAAGCTTCTTGAGACATTGCTCCGGCAGATTCTAATATTTGATTTTTATCAGAATCAGTTAAAATCTCGATTTTCCCGTTTTTAAAAATATGGTTACATCGAGGTAAGAGCTTATCGATAGCACCTTTCGTCATGCTATAGCAGTTTTCATCGTATGTATGCACGGTTGACATCATTTTACGATCTGAGTCGAAAGGTAGCTCGTTAACACGTTCATGTATTTTTTCTAAATGATCTTTTTGCATGTTAAAAGTGCTTCCGGCCACCAGAAGAGCAATTTCAGTCGGGTCCCCGGTTTGTGATTCGTTATTGTAAGACGCATCATTACATAGCACCATATTCTCTAACAATAGACGTTGCGTATCATTATTTACATTCAAATGTTCTAAGTGATCGTATGTGTTATCACTATAAAAGTGAGTAACAGTCATTTTGTTTTGCGTTAATGTGCCTGTTTTATCTGAACAAATAATTGTGACAGACCCGAGAGCTTCAACAGCAGGAAGTTTACGGATGATGACGTTTTGTTTAATCATACGCTGCACACCAATTGCAAGAACGATGGAAACGATAGCTGGCAAGCCTTCTGGAATAGCTGCAACGGCTAAACTAATAGCAGTCATAAACATTTCTAGTGTATCTCGTCCTTGTAAAAAGCCGATGAGAAACATCACGATACAAATAGCTACAGCAACAAAGCCTAAATACTTTCCGACTTGTGCTAAGCTTTTTTGAAGTGGTGTCATATCATCGTCTGCTTCATGTAACAGGGTAGCAATCTTACCAATTTGTGAGTTCATTCCAGTTTCAACAGCAACACCGACGCCTCTTCCGTATGTTACAAGAGTAGACATAAAGGCCATGTTTTTTTGGTCGCCGAGTGGTACTTGCTCATCACTTTGCATGGAAGGGTGGTAGATTGCATCTTTATCAACAGGGACAGATTCACCAGTTAGAGCAGATTCTTCAACTTTTAAATTTGCGGTTTCGATAAGGCGTAAATCGCATGGGATATATCGTCCGGCGTCGAGCATAACGATATCCCCTGGAACGACGTGCTCAGATGGAATTTCTTTTAGTTCACCATTTCTCTTGACGATAGCTTTAGGCGTCGCCATCTTTTTCAATGCCTCTAAAGCTTGTTCTGCTTTCGATTCTTGGACAACACCGATAACAGCATTTAAAACTACAACGAGCGCGATAATACTGGCATCCGCCCATTCACCTACAAAGGCAGAAATAAGGGCAGCAATAATAAGGACATATACGAGGACGTCATTAATTTGGGCGAAAATACGCTGCCATAAAGTGCGTTTTTGTTTTGTAGCTAATTCATTAGAACCGTATTGCTTTAAACGGTCACTTACAATCTCATCTGTTAAACCGTGTTGTTCGTTTGTTTCTAGGTCAATTAATGTTTGATCTTTCGTCTTACTGTACCAATTGCTCATAAGTAAGCACCTCCAGTAAAAACAGTTAGCAATGGTAGTGTTGCTATTATTTGTGAGTAGTATGTATGGAGAAAAAATCTAAGATGAGGTTCTACTTCTATTGTACAATATTTTACAGTTGGTTGAGGGAAAGAGAAGAGTTGTCATGAATTTGTTGGAAATAAAAAAGAGCCTCATATAAGAGAGGCTTTTTTACTTTTTAATTAATGTACCTAATTCTTCTGTAATAGCTTGCATTTCACTAATGCTGAAAGTTTCACGTTTCATAACATGATCATAAATGTCACGTAAATCTTCGTACATTTCTTCGTTAAAACTAGCAGCTCTCATCGCTCCAGCATTAACCATACGTAATTTTTCTTTAATAGCTTCGACCATATATTCAACGTTTTCTTCTGACTTTACGGATAAATCCACCGAAGTGTCCCCCTTTAAAATAACATAAGGCTATCTTAACATTTTTTATCATTTTCGTTAATGAATCTTTTCAATCCTATTAAATTAGTAGGGATTTCCTTTATATTTAATAATTGGTTGTTTATACTATAAGTATATATGAAGAAATGCACCAAGAAGGGAAGAAACAAAAACATGGTTCAAGTATTGTTTGTTTGTCTTGGGAACATTTGCCGTTCTCCAATGGCAGAAGCGATTTTTCGAGATCTTGTCGTAAAAGAGGGACTCGAAGAGAAAATTGTCATTGATTCTGCAGGAACTGGAGATTGGCATGTTGGCCATCCGCCACATAAAGGAACACAAAAAATTTTAAAAGAAAATGCAGTCACTTTTGAAGGAATTAAAGCAAGGCAAGTAGAAAAAGAAGACTTAACAAAGTTTGATTATATTATTGCCATGGACAACAAGAATATAGCAGATTTAAAAAGTTTAGGTAAAACTGGAGGCTATATTGGTAGACTGTCCGACTTTGTTCCAGACGGTGGCTGGACAGACGTTCCTGACCCTTACTATACAGGGAATTTCCAAGAAGTATATGACCTTGTAACAGAAGGGTGTGCAAAGCTATTAGCTTTCATTCGAAATGAACAAGGAATATGAGGAAGCTTAGAAAGAAATACTTTCTAACATAAGAAATGAAAGGGTGAAGGAATATGGCAAAGAAAAATAATATTGCTCGAAACATTGCGATTGGTGTAGCGGCAGGTGTAGCTGTATCCATGTTAAAGAAAGAAAACCGTGAAAAAGTAAAAAATACAGCAGAAAAAGCAAAAACAAAGATGATTGAAATTGGTGAAAATGCAAAGATCAAAGAAAAAGTGCAAACTGTTACAGATAAAGGACGCGAACTTGCTGATTTCAATGTGGTAAAAGCGAAAGTAGCAGAAATTAAAAAATTAACGCCATCTGTTGTAGAGACGTTAAAAGAAACGAAAGAAATTTTTAGTAAGAAAAAAGTTGAGCCAGAAGAAAAGCCAGAAACGATTGAAATTCAAGCTGTATCTCCAAAGGTAGATGAGCTGAAAGCAGAAGAAGAGCCAGTAGTTGCTGAAGATGGTGGTATGAAAGAAGCGCGTGAATTATTTATAAAAGACTCAAATGCAGTGGAAAAAAAAACTGAAGCGTACATTGAGTTAAAGCAAGATAAAGAAGAGAAGAAAAGCGTTTAAACATATATGAGAAAAATTTTAGAAAAGGTGAGAAGAAATCGTACTTATTCGTTTGGTAAAGATTTATATGACCGGACGATGCGCGATGATGTAGCGGGCTTGGCAGCACAGCTCGCTTATTTCTTCTTGCTTGCAATTTTTCCTGGGCTCGTTTTCTTAATTACGCTTCTTGGATTTATTCCCATTCAAACAGAGGATGTGCTTAGTTTATTAGAGGTTTATGTACCAGATGATGCAATGAACTTAATTGAGGTAAATGTAGATAAAGTTGTAAACCAGCAAAATGGTGGTTTATTATCATTTGGTTTATTATCCATGTTATGGTTTGCCTCAAATGGTGTTAATGCGGTTATGAATGCTTTTAACCGAGCTTATGACGTGAAGGAAACACGTTCTTTTATTACAACAAGAGCGTTATCAATTGTGTTTACATTAGCTATTATTTTTATGATTGTCTTTGCGTTAATTGTTCCGGTATTCGGACAAGTTATTGGAGCAGCAGTGTTTAAAGCACTCGGTTTATCAGATAGTTTTTCTTTCGTATGGAGCATTACACGATTAGTAGCGAGTTTCTTCGTACTATTTGCTTTGTTTAGTTTCTTATATACATTTGCACCAGATCGAAAGTTAAAAAGAAGAGAAGTTATTTCAGGGGCGTTATTTGCTACTGTAGGATGGATTGTGGTGTCTTACTCATTTGCTTATTATGTAGATAAGTTTGCGAATTACGCCAATACATATGGTGGTCTCGGTGGTATCATTATTTTAATGTTATGGTTTTATTTAACTGGATGGGTAATTTTACTTGGCGGTGAAATTAATGGTTTACTCCACCATTATAGAACCGGTGACAATAATTCCCGTAATGAATAATGAGCTCTTGTTCCATAATAAAAAGGAACAGGGGGGATATTTCATGAGTAATAATAAAAAGAACCATAATAATAAAAGTAATAATAAACAAAAGAGCAGTTCGCATCCAAAGCATAAAACGAGTAGCAGTGCGAACGGTCATAATAGCTATCATTAAAAAAAAACGGGTCCTCTATGAGGGACCCGTTTTATTTGCTTCCTTTTAGTAATCGTAAGCCATTCAAAATGACAAGAATCGTACTTCCTTCATGGCCAATAACACCGAATGGAAGAGCTAAAAATTGCAAGAAGTTTGAACAAATTAGCATGGCAATAACGGCTAGCGAAAAGATTACGTTTTGCTTCACAATACGGTTCATTCGTTTTGATAAACGAATTGCTTGGGAAAGGCGAGATAGTTCGTTCTTCATCAGTACAACATCTGCAGTTTCTAAAGCTACATCTGTTCCTTCTCCCATTGCGACACCAATGCTAGCAGTAGCTAGTGCAGGGGCATCATTTATACCGTCTCCGACCATTGCTACTGTACCGTATTTTTCTTTTAACTTTTTAATCGTTTCAACTTTTGTTTCTGGTAAGCATGATGCGTAATATTCCTTTATATTACTTTCAGAGGCAATTGCTTTTGCCGTTTCTTCATTATCTCCAGTAATCATAATTGCTTCGACACCAATGCTTTGTAAATCACGAATAGCAGCTATTGTTTCTTGGCGAAGCGTATCTTTTAAAGCGATAAGTCCAAGAATGCCTCCCTCATCACTAATATAAACGACAGTTTTACCTTCTTTTTCAAGTGAGGCAGAAATACCATTATGAAATGTCTTTGTTTCTTCACCGATAAAATCAGCTTTACCTATTTTATAAGCGATGTTTTCCAATCTTCCTTTTAGACCAAAACCAGTTACATCTTCAACCTTTTCTGGTTTTTTTAATGTAATGTCGTACGCATGTTGTGCATATTTAACAATGGATTCAGCTAAAGGATGTGTAGAGTGACTTTCAATTGATGCTGTAATAGAAAGTACTTCTTTTTCTGTTATATTTTCTCGAACATATACATCTGTTACGGTAGGTTTACCTTCTGTTAATGTTCCTGTTTTATCAAACGCGATTGCTTTCACAGAAGCAAGGCGTTCTAAATGTATACCGCCTTTAAAGAGAATACCGTTTCTCGCTCCGTTAGAAATGGCTGATAACGTAGCTGGTGTAATGGCAGCTACGAGCGCACAAGGAGATGCGACTACAAGTAAGATCATAGCGCGATAAAACGTTTCATTCCAGCTCCAGTCAAGTAAGAAATGAGGAACGAACATCATAAGCGCAACAACGAGTAGTACACCTTTTACGTATGTTCCTTCAAACTTTTCGATGAATAGTTGTGATGGTGATTTTTCACTTTGTGCACTTTGGACGAGACGGACAATTTTTTGGAATAATGTTTGATCGCTCGGCTTCGTAATTTTAACTTCGATAGCACCACGTAAATTTACAGTACCGGCAAATACTTCATCGCCATGTCTTTTCTCATTTGGAATAGGTTCTCCTGTGATTGCTGCCTCATCGATATTTGTTTCACCGTTATGAATCGTACCGTCAGCAGGAACACGTTCACCAGGTTTAATTAAAATAATGTCGTTAATTTGTAACTCTCCAACAGGAACACGTTCTTCAGTTCCGTTGGAAATACGTAATGCTTCTTCAGGTTGTAAGTCAAGAAGAGCGGAAATTTCTTTTTGGCTTTTACTTAACGTATAAGATTCCATAGCACCGCTGAGCGCAAAGATAAAGATTAAGATAGCCCCTTCTGCCCAGTAGCCAATAATTGCAGCACCAATAGCTGCAAAGAGCATTAGCATTTCAACATTTAGCTCTTTTTCTTCAATCGTATCTTCAATGCCTTCTTTCGCTTTTGCATATCCACCAACTATATAAGCAAGGATATAGCAAGTAATACCTACATTCATTGCATCGTTCTTTGTGAATAACCAGCCAACTAAAATAAAAATACCAGATGCTACTGCAAATACAAGTTCATAATGTTTTTTTAATGTGTCCCATAAAGAGGGATGGGAAATTGCTTCTTTTGCCTGTAACGTTTTTACTTCTGAGTTCATTACTACTCGCTCCTTCCGAATTCTTATTGAGAAAAATAATCAAAATCGAAACCCCTATAAAACGACGAAAGCTGCCATCCATAATGGATAGCAGCATTTCTGTTGAATCTGTTTTTAATCGTTATTATATTGTAATTATTCTATAGTATATCATATGTTTTTATGAGATGGTACGGTTTTGTTTCAAGTATAAACGGAAAACTTGTGTTTTCGCAATTCCTCTGGTATATATGAATATTGTTCATAAAAGATCGGAAAGGAAGACAACAAGTGAAGACAGAGAAATTTTTTACCCATCCGATTGGCGTATTTATTGCTGCAATAGTAGCAACTTTTTTATGGGGAAGCGCATTTCCTTTTATTAAATTAAGTTATGTTGAACTTGGAATTCAACCACAAGAAGTTGGAGAGCAAATATTATTTGCTGGTTATCGTTTCTTGTTATCTGGGGTAATGCTTTTATTCTTTTTTAAAGTGTTAGGGAAAAATATGAGCTTCAAAAAAGGAACGGGGAAACAGTTAATACAAATTGGTTTATTCCAAACGTTTCTTCAATATATCTGTTTTTATATTGGAATGAGTTATAGTTCGGGGATTGAAGGAGCTATCATTTCAGGGACATCATCATTCTTTCAAATTTTACTCGCCCATTTTGTATATAAAGATGATGCTCTCAATATGAGAAAATTAATTGGGGTATCGATTGGTTTTTGTGGCGTCATTTTAGTAAATGTGCCGAGTGATGGTAGCTTATCATTTCATTTTGGAATCGGAAGCTTATTACTTCTTAGTGCAGCAATGCTGTATTCATATGGAAACATATTAGCAAAAGAAGGTAGTAAAACATTAGATGTTGGCTATATGACAGCATACCAAATGATTTTTGGTTCTATAGGATTATTATGTATAGGGGCTTTACAAGTTGGAGTAATGCCATTTACATTTAGTCTACACGCACTACTTATGCTGATTTATTTATCTTTCTTATCTGCAGCTGGTTTTTGCATTTGGAATACAATTATGAAATACAACAAGGTTGGAAAAGTATCTATGTATATGTTCTTTATACCCGTATTTGGTGTGTTATTATCGAGCATGATTTTAGGTGAAGCAATTCATTCATTTGTGCTACTTGGTTTAGCATGTGTAGCCGCGGGAATTATTGTGGTAAATCGGACGCCAGCTAAGCAAAAAATAGAGCAAGAAAAACAAGTGGCATAGAGAGCAGAAAAGCGATTACAATGGAAGAACAGTGCTGTTCTTCTTTTTTAGAAAAAGGATAATAGACTAAGTGTAACGAAAAAAGATACAAAAAGCATTTATTGAGGAGAACATATTATGAATCTACTTTACGTGGTGTTAATTGGGCAAATACTTCTTTTTTTTATTGGTGCAATTTATGCAATAGGGCAGACAAAAAGAACGAAAGTTAATATGCCGTTACCTTTAGCAATCCGTCTTATTCTTAGTTTTTCTTTAACAGCTAGTGCAATTTGGATATGGTTACAAGATCCATCTGTAGAGTATAGTACGTGGGTTGCACTTGGTATGACTTTATCGACTGTGGGAGATTTGTTTATGGCTGGGTTGATTCCAATTGGTCATCGATTAATTGGTGGGATGGTTACTTTCGCCCTTGCTCATTGTTTTTATGTAAAAGCATTTTTGCAAACAGGAATTTCATGGAATGGTTTTTGGATTGGCTTACTTGTATATGGGCTCTTTCTAATTGTAGGATGGTTCTCCTTTATCCGAAATGATAAACAGGATAAATTGTTTACGATAGGAGCTCTAATTTATGGATTGTGGGTTGGGGGAATGGCGTGCTTTGCATTCGCCTTATATTATGAAAATACAGGAATATGGTGGATACCAGCGTTTGGTGGTTTACTGTTTGTGATTTCTGATTTTATTATTGGCGTGACAGATATCGGAGGGCGCAAATTGAAGTATGAGCCACTTTGGATTTGGTTTACATATGTAGCTGCTCAAATGTGTATTGTATATGTGGGATTATAAAAAGATACTCTCAAAAATAGTGGATAGACTATTTTGAGAGTATCTTTTTTGCTTGTTTAATTTGATCAGTATTGTTATTTTGAAATTTCTAATATTATAATTTAATAATTCAGAATTTTATAGAAAAATATCAGTCGTATTATTTATAATAAAAGTAAAAAGATGATGAGATGGTGAAATGATGCAAAGGAAAAAATGTTGGCGTGAATTTTTTGGAACGATTGCAATTGCATGTTTATTGGTGTTTTTGGCGAAAATTTTTGTGTTTTTCCCTACGACTGTAAAAGGAGCATCCATGAGGCCGACGTTGCAAGATGGAGATAAGGTGATTGTTAATAAGTTAGCAAAACAATTTGAAAGCTATGGGAGAGAAGACATTATTGTTGTGAAAACAGATAATTTTTATGTCAAAAGAGTGATTGGATTGCCAGGAGATATTATTGAGATGAGAAATGATCAATTATATGTAAATTCTGAAGTGAAAGATGAAGAGTATTTGGATAGTAATAAAAAACAAGCAGAAAAAAAACTTATGAATTTAACAGAGGACTTTGGACCGATTACAATTCCTAAAAATAAGATTTTTGTTATGGGAGATAATCGCCTAATAAGTAAAGATAGTAGAAATGGTTTAGGTTTTATTGATAGAGAAGATGTGTTAGGAAAGTTAGCAGGCATTTATTATCCGTTTGAACATATGAAAATAATAAAGTAAAAAAACCAAGCAAATTTTAGTTTGCTTGGTTTTTCTGTTAAACAGTAGGAGATTCGTTAGATACAAAGATATCTTCATGTTTCTTTGTAGTACTTAAAACGAATTTATGTTGTAGCAATTGTAGTTTAAATAACGCTAAAGGATCATGATATGTTTCTGGATTGCTTCTTAGCGTTGCTAATGTTTGTTCATCTTCCTGTATCTCAAGTTGAGCTGCATCCACATTTTGTTTCAATATGCTAAGTGGATCTTTAAAGAACATCATGATATCGCGTTCTAATGCCCCTTCAAATACTTCAAATTGTAGGAAGAATTGTTTTGAAATTGTGTGAGCAATTTCTGTATAGTCTTCTGTTTCAATATATTGTTTATATTTGTTGGCGAGCATAGATTGGTTTTTTTGCATATTACCAAATAATTTTCCGGCACTTTTTAAGAAAAACTGTGTCGGTGTAAAGCGTAATAAAATATTGATGTTTGTTACTGTAATTCGATTTGTCATTCGTACAACATCTCGATTCCAATCATCTAATAATTTGAAATCGCAAGGAAGTTTCATACGTTCTTCTTTATATAATTTATTAAATGTTTCACTCATTTCATCTAAATAAGCTTGAGCTTGAATAAATTCATTATGTGCTGTTTCAATCCATTCTTGAATAGACCCAGTAAATTTAGGAAGAAGTACCTGTTGTACATGCTTTTGAACTCGTTCATTCATTGCAGCATTTAATTCTTCATGAACTAGTTTGAAATCACTATCTTCTTGAACAAGATCAGAGCAGCTCTGTAATAATTCAGGAATTTGAGAATGTATATCTCGTGTAATTTCTTCTTTCGTTAAAAGATAGGATTCGGTAATAGAGCGAATTTTATCTTTTTCAAGAGCAGTAAGGTTATTAATAAATCCAGTAAGTTTCACTGAGATGTGTTTATTCCAGCGTACGGATTTTACTAATGTATTTTCTAATTCCACACGTTCGTTTATGAGATAAGCAATCGTCTTTTGCGTAAACCATATTAGCTTTTCTATACGTTCTTTTTCTATATCGCGTTTTGCAAGATTAGAGAGAATAGATTCTGTTACATCTCCAAGTTGCTGGCTACTCTCTTGCGAAGGAGAGTATGGGAAGAATTGTGCATCTGGAAAATGCACTTTAAGTTTACTAATTAGTTTTTCATTAGTAGTCGTATTATTTGTGTGTAATACGAAGTGAATTTGTAAGTTTGATACTTGTTCACGTAAATAAATTAACGTATCAATTTCTTCACTATGCAATGGTGAAGAAGAATTTAATACGTAAACAAGACTATCTGCTGCTTGTAAGTATTCAAAGTATGCATTGTTTTTATCCAATTGTCCTTGAATGGATGGTGTAATAAGAAATGTAAACTTATTTTTTCTTAAAAACCTACTTGGTAGCTTAATTTCTATACATCTTTTCTCAAGTTCCGACTGAGCAGATGTAGCCGTTATTTGATGGAATTCATTAAGGTTAGGGATACTTCGTATATCTAACGCGGTAAATTCTGTTATTTCAGTTTGACTAGCGTCTTTAAATAGAATAGGAGTTGTTAAAGTTTCATTTAAGATGTTCTCTCCTAATATTGAATTAACAAATGATGTTTTATCATGGTCACTAGTTCCAGCTATTAGTAGTGGCGTGACATTTAAATCGCATAGTTCATGGACGAGTAGCGTAAATTGATGACTTAAATCTACATCATTTTTCTCAGCCCACACAGCGATTGTTTCGAATAAATGAGAAACTGTTTCCATATTTACATCTGCTTCAGCAGATGTATTAGAAAGTAAGGATCCAGCACTTTTTACGAGTAATGATTCTAAAGTTGTAGGTGAGACTTCATTCCATGCTAACACTGCTGCAGAGACAACTAGAGAATCTTTTGCTTTCGTTAAACTGAACCAATTTGTTAATAAATTTGGTACAAGTCCGTTTAATTCATGCATAAAATGATTTCCGGTAATTAATGCAAAGTATGTTTCTTGATAGCGAGTAGAAATTTCATTCCAATCGTCATTATTGTCTGTTTCAATATGCAAGAATAAATGATTAATACTTTGAATCCAAGGAAGGTATAAGGATTCATGTTGATAGCTATTCCAAAGAGCAATAACAAGTTCTTTAAATTGAGCTTGATCAACAGCATATAGAGCTTTTAAAGACTCATAGAAATATTCAGGCTTAATATTTTTTGTAAATCCTTTATTTATGTAATTTATTAACGTATCAAACCAGTGTAAAGATTGTGTTCGAATACCTTCTTGAACAGCTAGTTCGATAGCGTTGTTCCAATCTTCTTGTTTTTCATAGAAAGAACGTGCAATTGCAGTAATATTTGGGTAATCCGGTTGGAATGCAACAGCTTCACTAATCGTCTTAAAAGCAAGTCCTAAACGATCTTGTTCGATATAAAGAGAAAGAAGTTGTAAGGAAACCTCCATCGTAAGAGTTGTATCTTCTGTTTGAATGGATTGATAAATTTCTTCTGCCTTTGGTAAAAATCCTAGTTCAAAATAAGCATCTGCAATATTTTTTGTTGCCCAAAGTGCAAGAGCATTATTTACTTTTTCCCATTTAAATATAGCTGCTTCAAAATCTTTATTTTGATAATAAAATTCACCTTGAGCAAATCGAATATTAGAAATGTTGGAGAATTCATTTTTAGATTCATTTATATATGCTTCACCGAGTACTTCCGATGCAGGAGTAGAAGTTTCTTCTGTTAAAAATGTTTTATAGTAAACTTTTTGAATAAATTGATTTTCAATGGTCATGTTCGTTCCCCCCTGTATAATTTAGAAAAATGATGTTGTATGTAAAAGGGTTCATGTTCTTTTAATAGGTAGAAGTTGCATTATATAGACCAAACTATGTTTTTGCTAGATATATCATTTTTCTTGAGAGTTAAACCGTTGCGAAAAGTAACTTTCCTTTATTGTAACAAAAAAACACGCATATGAATTTTTATTTTTTATCGGGTCATTTGCGGGCAGTAAGAATCTACTCTCAAAATTGGTGAATGTAAGTGAGTTATGTGGGAGTCGGGATGTCTGTAGAAGCAAGATTGGCGTAGATTAATAATTAGTAGAGGATGAAGAAAAGCCCCACTGATTAAAGTTTCACTTTATCTCTGTTAAAGGAAAGAATAGAAGTAGAGTTCATTATAAAAACAATGTATAGTGAATATGTATACCATGTTTGCCTTAAAGATAGAAAGGGTACAATGTGGAATAACGATCGTGCATAGGATGTGTCTTCCGAATGGAACAACATATTGGCGAGTTAATCGCGCATTATGGCTATTTTGGAATTGTTATAGCTTTGGCTGGTGGGATTGTCGGATTACCGATACCAGACGAGTTTTTATTGACCTTTATTGGTTATAATGTTTCAAAAGGAGTTATGTCAGGAACTGCTGCTTTTTTAAGTGGGATGGCTGGTGCGATGTTAGGGATTACGTTAAGCTACATATTAGGTTTAAAACTTGGGCTCCCTGTTTTAAAGAAATATGGGCCGAAAATTAGAATTAAAGAACATCACATTGAAAAAACACATATTTTATTTGAAAAATATGGGCCATTTCTTTTAATGATTGGTTATTTTATACCGGGAGTACGTCATTTAACGGCATATTTTGCTGGGGTATCAAATTTGACACTTTGGCGTTTTTGTTTGTACGCTTACGGTGGTGCGCTCATTTGGATAAGTGTTTTTATTGGGCTTGGCTGGAAGTTAGGCGAGAAGTGGCGCTTCGTTGAGTATAGTTTACATCATTATGGAATATGGATTTTATTAATTTCAGCAGTTGTTACATGTGTTGTATGGTTTTACATAAAGAAAAAGAAAAACCGCTAATAGCGGTTTTTTTAGCTGAAAGCAATAAATAATACACCAGCTGTAATAAAGACTACACCAACACCGGTCATAAAGTTTAACTTTTCACCGAGGATAATCATAGCGAGAATGATAGAAAATACGACGCTTAATTTATCGACAGGAGCTACTTGTGAAACCTTTCCTGTTTTGAGGGCAAGAAAATAAAATAGCCATGAAGAAGCACCTGCAATCCCACTTAATGTGATAAATAGCAGTGCTTTTTTATTTAGCAGTACGTCGCCGATATTTTGAAATTTACCTTGTATGATAATAACGCCTATCATAAATAATGCCATAATAATAGATCGAATTGTTGTTGCAACGTTTGCATCGATTCCGTCTAAACCAAACTTTCCAAAAATCGATACAAGGGCAGCAGCAATTGCTGATAATAGTGCAAATAAGAGCCACGAACTCATAGTAAAATCCCTCCAATCTTACAGTATTATACATGAAAATGATTCTCATGTATAAAGTTGAAGTAATTAAGGTTTATAGGAAGCATGACTCCAACTTAACTTCTTGCTCCACTTGAATTTTAAGGTGGGAGTTTTACTGCCCGCAAATAGTGGGCTAAATAACGAAATAATCCCCACCTTATATTTTTAATAAGGTGGGGATTATTATGCTACTCTGCAATTTCCTCATATAAAAAGTACGTTACATTATAAATATGCTCTACTTCATCGTCTGTCATAAACAGTAATTCGTCACGCTCAATCCCTTTCTTCTTTTCAATAAACTCAATCATATTTTTGCGTTCTTCTCTCTTCATCAATTTTATTTCTCCTCTCAATCTGTTTTAATACAGTTTATTTAAGTTACTGCTATTATATAACAGAATCTTTAGAAAGTTCCACCTATTTTATTGTTTTTTTCAAAAGAACTTTTCGACAAAACAAGCCCACCTAAAGGGGGCTTGTTTTATTTTATAGTCGTAAAAACTCAGGCTCCGTCGTACCGGCACCATCGATGTAATAAATTGTGTCGGGATTGATTTTTATCAATACGTAATTAGGGTCTTCAGGACCGAGTAACCAACGTTTTAAGCTATTATTCCAAAACTTGTTTTTTAATGTTGAGTCTTCCTCGATTGAAGCTAACCCTTCAACTTCAATATAATCTTCATCTAATTTTTTTCCTTCTCGTCCGAGTAGTACATGGACATTAGGATTTTGTTCAATATCTGTTATCTTTTTTGATTGTCGATCTGTTGCAACATATAGTACAAAATCTTCATGGAAAAACATCATAAAGGCACTATGCGGTTTCTCGTTACGTACTGTGGATAATACACCGGTACGTTGTCCTTGGATAATAGTTGCAATTTTCTCTTTTAAGTGCATATTCTTTACCTCTTTTCCTAATTTATATTTTCTCTGTTTAAACAATATAATTTAAATATCTTTCATACTGTTTTCTTCAAGTCGATTTTTTAAACGTAATTGTGATGAAATCGGACAAGTTAGGAGAAGAATAATAATAATATTGAGGAGAAATACATACGATGGAAGGGTGAAAAGCATGTTTAATAAAATATTTCTTATAGTAGCACTTATAGGTGTACCACTATCTGTACTTGGAAAAACACTTCATTGGCCAGAAACAATTATGTTCGCTGTGTATTGTATTACGATTATCGCGTTAGCTGGTTTTATGGGGAGAGCAACAGAGAGTTTAGCAATTGTATCTGGTCCTAGAATAGGCGGATTATTAAATGCTACTTTCGGTAATGCTGTTGAACTTATCATTTCAATTTTTGCACTTCAAGCAGGGTTAATTGAAGTGGTGTTAGCTTCTTTAACGGGTTCTGTACTTGGAAATTTATTATTAGTAGGAGGACTATCCTTCTTTGTAGGTGGACTTAAATATAAAAGGCAAAGCTTTAACGTTTACGATGCAAGGCATAATTCAGCTTTATTAATATTTGCTGTTGTCGTGGCCTTTGTTATTCCAGAGATCTTTTCAATGAAGATGGACGCTGGCAAGACGTATCAATTAAGTATAGGTGTTTCTATTATTATGATTATCATGTACATTGCTGCATTACTATTTAAGTTAGTTACGCACCGTGGTGTATATCAACATAAAAGTGACGAAGTAGCGCATGAAGAAGAGCCAGAGTGGTCGAAAGGGAAGGCACTCCTTATTTTAGCGATAGCAACACTGGCGGTAGCTTATGTATCAGAGGCGCTCGTGCATACTTTTGAAACTGTTGCAAAATCATTTGGTTGGTCAGAATTATTTATAGGGGTTATTATCGTTGCAATTGTTGGAAATGCAGCGGAACATGCATCTGCAATTATTATGGCTTATAAAAATAAAGTAAATATTGCAGTCGAAATTGCAATAGGTTCTACATTACAAATCGCCATGTTTGTTGCTCCTGTACTAGTATTGCTATCTATGTTCTTCGCGCAGAGGATGCCTTTAGTATTTACCATACCAGAACTTGTATCTATGATTACAGCCGTTTTCTTAACGATTGCGATTTCAAATGATGGAGATACAAACTGGTTTGAAGGCGGCACTTTACTAGCGGCGTATGTCATTATGGGAATTGGTTTTTATTTATTATGAAAAATAGGCATAACAATTGTGCTCAGAGAAAACAATAAACAAAGTAGTATATATACCTTTACATAGGAAGGAGCCAGACAGGTGAAACGAGTATACAGCATATGTCTTTCAACTATGGTCTCGTTTATTTTATTATTTCCTAACATGAGTTTTGCAAAGACAACAGTAGGAACAAAAATGCCTTCATCTGTTTTAAATATTTCAAAAGACAATACATTTCCAAATGATGCGCAAGATTTGCCACGTTTACAGCCAAGTAAGTTTGCTCAAGAACTATTGAAAACAGCTAATATTAAAATTGAAAATCCAGACTTAATTCGGATGTTTAATGAAACGACAATTTCAAATGCGCCGCTTGCAGTAGGGTACCGGGCAAAAATTTATTTAGGTCAATGGGCTTTACATTATGAATCAGTAGACACATCGATTAATTGGGAATATAAACAAGTGAATCGAAATGTGTATGATAATCGCGGAGGAGACCGTTTATATCCACTTCGCTATAAGCAAGAAACACAAAAGACGGTTGAAGGCGATTTAACAGCAGATATGAAAGATGCTGCAGATGTGAAAAAAATGATGCTTCTCAAAGCGCTTGAAAAAGTACAATTGCCCCTTTCGTTTAAAACAACTATTGGTTATGGTACTGGACATGAGCGTGTGTATAATATTAGTCCGAGTCAACTCGGATATTTATACGCTTATACACCAGCAGTAAATGAAAAGGGAAAAGTAACATTTGGAGAAGTGTATCTTGTATTAAAGGGAAATCAAAAAAGACTTGTTGTGAAAAATATTACTTCTCAAGGAATTGGAGCGGCGATTCCAATTCATGATCATTTATTTTTTAAATTCATTTCTTCTTCCCACTCGCAATAACATAAAAAAACGTCAGCTTATAAGCTGACGTTTTTTTATAATGTAATGTTTGCTGTTTTTGATAAGAAATCTTCTGTCGGATAGTAGCTGTTTTTTACAAGAACATTTGGTCCAAGACATTTTACTGCAGGACAGTGACAGCTTAATGATTTTGCTGTTTTTGAAGCACTCCATTTGTCATATGCTTCTTGTAATGTGTTTGTTTGTATGTTTCCTAGAAGTGGAACATCACCAAAGTCCGTCACAATAATATTTCCATCGAAAATATTTACATTTAAACGAGAACGGCCATCTGGATCGTTACGAACGGTTACATTTTTGCTCTCTTGTAATTTTTTTAATGTGGCAATGTCTCGCTCGTCATCGCTACAAGCATAGAAAGGTAAAGTTCCAAATAACATCCATACATTTTCATCGCGAATTTCTAGTAAATGCTCAATCGCATCACGAATTTCAGCTTTTGTTAAAATCTCTAGATTACTCGCGAAGTCACTTGGATACATTGGGTGAACTTCATGACGTTTACAGCCCATCTCTTCGACGATTTGGCGGTGAATATGTTCAATATGTGGTAGAGTTCTTTTGTTTAACATTGTTTCGGCAGATACAAGTACACCTGCATCTGATAGAGCCTTACTATTTGTAATCATTCTTTCGAATAATTTTGCACGTTGTTCGTAAGTAGGTTTACGCTCCATCATTGCAAATCCGCCTTCAACGAAGTCATCAATTGTTCCCCAGTTATGAGAGATATGCAACACGTCTAAATAAGGAATAATTTGTTCGTAACGTGCTAAATCTATAGTTAAGTTAGAGTTGATTTGAGTGCGAACGCCTCGTTCATGGGCGTATTTTAAGAGTGGTGTTACATAGTTGTCGACGGATTTTTTTGAAAGCATAGGTTCTCCGCCAGTAATACTTAAAGAACGTAAATGAGGAATCTCATCTAATCGTTTTAATAAAAGATCCATCGGAAGCGGATTTGGGTCTTTCGGCTGTAACGTGTAACCAACAGCGCAATGCTCACAGCGCATATTGCATAACGTCGTCGTTGTAAATTCAACATTTGTTAATAGTAGTTTGCCGTACTCTTCAAGGTCCATATACGCTTCCCATGGATCGTAAGAAGGAGTAATCGGCTTCATTTTTTGTGATATCGTCATATGAAATACTCCTTTGACTATTGAAATAACAATTTGTCCATTCTCTATAATAGAAGAATATGTGCTTTTTATAAAGTGAAACTTTTTAGCATGAAAAGAGAGAGGGCTTACATTATAGTGGATGACTGTGACAAAATTGGTGAAATTTCATGCCCATAGCAATCATTTTTGCGGTATAATAAAAGCAACTCGAATTAAAAGGAGAGTGCCTTCATGGGAAAAGCAATTCAAGATAAAGATACACAATTAGTATATTTAAAAGAGCGTTTAAATATGTTCATTGAAGTAATTGATACAATTGAACCTGAAGAAGTAGAATTAGAAGATGTAGATCGTCTTCTTGCAATGTTAGATGAATTAGAATTAAAATGTGAGCAATTTAAAAAAGACGAATAATATATTAAAAAGGCTGCCAATTCCAATTTGGTAGCCTTTTTCTGTGCGGATAATAGAAGGACGATAGAAAAAGAGGTATAATCAAGTTGTGAAAAATTTCATTTATGCTTTAATAGCGTGAAACAAATAAAAAGCTAAAGAGCATAACAATGGAATTTTCAGCTCATAACGTTTTGGTAGCGTTCACAATTGAGGGGGAAGTAACAATGGAAAAGCTTCAAGAAAGCATGTATCAACTAATTGTTGAAACGTCAACGAACTTACCGAAAGATGTTCGTCGTGCGATTCAACAAGCGAAAGAGCGAGAAAATGCAGGGACTCGTTCTGCGATGGCACTTGGCACAATTACAAATAATATTAAAATGGCTGATGATAACATCTCACCGATTTGCCAAGATACAGGGATGCCAACGTTTAAAATTTATACACCAGTTGGTGTGAATCAATTAAAGTTGAAGGAAGCTATCTATAATGCGCTTGAGCGGGCGACAAAAGATGGTAAACTTCGTCCAAATTCTGTTGACTCTCTTTTTGGAGACAATAGTGGAAATAATTTAGGACCAGGTACACCGGTTATTAAGTTTGAACAATGGGAAAAAGATTATATTGATGCACGTTTAATCCTAAAAGGTGGTGGCTGTGAGAATAAAAATATTCAATATAGCTTACCGTGTGAACTAGAAGGACTTGGACGAGCTGGCCGTGATTTAGAAGGAATTCGTAAATGCCTTCTTCATGCAGTATACCAAGCACAAGGTCAAGGATGTAGTGCTGGTGTAATTGGTGTTGGTATCGGGGGAGACCGCACATCAGGTTATGAATTAGCAAAAAATCAATTATTCCGTACATTAGATGATGTCAATCCAGTACCAGAGTTACAACAACTTGAAGAGTACGTATTAGAAAATGCGAATAAGCTTGGCATTGGTACGATGGGATTTGGTGGAGAAACAACTTTACTGGGCTGTAAAATTGGCGTGTATAACCGCCTGCCAGCTAGCTTCTACGTATCTGTGGCGTATAATTGCTGGGCATATCGCCGCCTAGGTGTAACAATCCATCCTGAAACAGGTGAAATTATGGATTGGTTATATCAAGAAGGTGAAGATACACTTCAGCATGAAGCACAAGAAAAAACAGAGCAACGTGAGATTGTATTACAAGCACCAATTACAGAAGAGCAAATTCGTGGACTTCGCGTTGGTGATGTTGTAACAATTAATGGCATGATGTATACAGGTCGTGACGCAATCCATAAGCATTTAATGGATAATGATTGTCCAGTAGATTTAAACGGACAAATTATTTACCACTGTGGTCCAGTTGTTGTGAAAGATGACAATGACAATTGGCAAATTAAAGCGGCAGGTCCAACGACAAGTATTCGTGAAGAACCGTACCAAGGCGATATTATGAAGAAATTTGGTATTCGCGCTGTTATTGGAAAAGGCGGTATGGGTGCGAAAACATTAGCGGCTTTAGAAGAACACGGTGGCGTGTACTTAAACGCAATCGGCGGTGCCGCGCAATATTATGCTGAATGTATTAAAGAAGTGGAAGATGTTGATTTCTTACAATTTGGTATTCCAGAAGCAATGTGGCATTTACGCATTGAAGGTTTTAAAGCAGTTGTAACGATGGACTCTCATGGTAATAGTTTACATGCAGATGTTGATAAAACATCACTTGAAAAATTAGCGAGCTTTAAAGAGCCGGTATTTAAATAAACAAAAATGCATCTCGAATCTTTCGAGATGCATTTTTTGGTATATATAGAAAAACATGCACAGCATGAAAGTAAGTAAGGAAACAGAAACTACAGGTACGATTATATATGGAAAGGAGACTATTTATGAAATATAAATGGTTATATATCGGTCTCATTTTTTCAATTATGATGGCACTTGTTCCAGTTTCAACATTGGCTTATACAAATACTCCACATAACTGGGGAATCCCGCGTCCTAAAAATGAAACAGTACCAGATGCAGGAAAGTTATATACGGATTTACTGCAAAAAAATGGCGGGTTTTATTTAGGAGATACGAAGAAAAAAGATATTTATTTAACATTTGATAATGGATATGAGAATGGATACACAGGGAAAATTTTAGATGTATTAAAAGAGAAAAAAGTACCAGCAACTTTCTTTGTAACGGGGCATTACATTAAAACACAAAAAGATTTATTGTTAAGAATGAAGGATGAAGGACACATTATTGGAAATCATTCTTGGAGTCATCCTGATTTTACAGCGGTAAATGATGAGAAGCTTCGTGAAGAATTAACGAGTGTAACGGAAGAAATTAAAAAAGTAACTGGGCAAAAAGAAGTGAAATATGTACGTCCTCCGCGCGGCGTATTTAGTGAAAGAACGTTAGCTCTTACGAAAGAAATGGGCTACTATAATGTATTTTGGTCACTTGCATTTTTGGATTGGAAAGTGGATCAGCAAAGAGGATGGCAATATGCGCATAATAATGTTATGACGATGATTCACCCAGGATCTATTTTATTACTTCATGCAATATCAAAAGATAATGCAGAAGCACTTGCGAAAATCATTGATGATTTGCGCGAGAAAGGGTATCATTTTAAAAGTCTAGATGACTTAGTAAAAAGCAATCAACCGTAAGCATGTATGCTTACGGTTTTCTCATGCTATAATGATGTGTAAAAAGGATGGGGAAACGTATGTGGAGCGAACATGTTACGTTAGAGTATCCGTATCATTTTGAAGAAGTATTAAAACGTTTATCTTTTGATCCTCTTAACGTCATTCAATTAGATGAGAAAGTCATTTATATCCCGCTTTGCATAGAAGAGGAACAGGTTGTTGTTCGCTTACAAGGGATTGGTACTGTTCAAAATCCACAGTTTTGGATTTCTAGTCAGACAGGAGATCCGGAGAAAGTCATGAAACGAATGAGGGCCATTTTTCATTGGAATGAACCGTTTCAAGATATACAAAATCATTTTTTAAACACATCATTACGTCCACTATTTGAAACATATGCTTATACTCCAATTATTTTAGAATTTGATTATTTTGCTTGTCTTCTTCGCTGTATCATTCACCAACAAATAAATTTGAAATTTGCTACTGTGTTAACAGAACAATTTGTGAAACGGTATGGAACAGAGAAGAACGGTGTATTCTTTTTCCCCACTCCGGAAATAGTAGCAAATATTTCAATAGAAGAATTGAGAGAGCAGAAGTTTAGTCAGCGAAAGGCTGAATATATAGTAGGATTAGGTCGAAGTATTGTCAGTGGTACATTAAATTTAGCGAGTATAGAAACTGGGACGGAAGAAGAAGTTTCAGCACAATTGTTGCCAATTAGGGGAATTGGTGCATGGACAGTGCAAAACTTTTTAATGTTTGGGATTGGACGGAAAAATATGTTTCCGAAAGCGGACATTGGGATTCAGCGTGCAGTGCAAGGTATATTTCAATTAGATGATAAACCTGATGATGCATTTTTAGAAAAAGTGAAACAAGAGTGTGAACCATACTGCAGTTATGCAGCGTTATATTTATGGAAAAGTATAGAGTAGAGGTGTAATAATGATACAAAAGCAACATGAGAGTAAGTTGGAAGTTGGTCAAACGTTTCCTGTGACAATTAAACGTCTTGGGATTAACGGAGAAGGCGTTGGTTATTTTAAGAGACAAGTTGTTTTCATTCCAGGGGCATTACCAGGAGAAGAAGTTGTTGCAGAAACAACGAAAATTCAGCGTGGCTTCGCTGAAGCGAAAGTGAAAAAAGTTCGTAAAGCTTCACCGCATCGTGTGAAAGCACCGTGTCCAGTATATGAGGAGTGTGGCGGTTGTCAGCTGCAACATTTAGATTATAAAGAACAATTGAATCAAAAGCGTGATATCGTTGTACAAGCATTTGAGAAGTACATGAAAAACAGTATGGAAGAGAAAATTCGTCCAACGCTTGGCATGGAAAATCCATGGCATTACCGTAATAAGAGTCAATTACAAGTGGGGCGTAAAGACGAAAAGGTTATTACAGGGCTATATAAACAAAACTCACATCAGTTAATTGATATTGCTCACTGTATGATTCAACATAAAGCAACGAATGAAGCGACAAAAGTTGTAAGACGTATTTTAGAAAAATTAAATGTTTCTATTTACAATGAGAAAAAACAAAAAGGTTTAGTACGCACAATTGTAACACGTACTGCAGTTCAAACAGGGGAAGTACAAGTTACACTTATTACAACAAAAGAAGAATTACCAAATAAAGAACAATTTGTTGCAGAAGTACAAAAACAGATGCCAGCGGTTAAATCAATTATGCAAAATGTAAACTGGCGTAAAACATCTGTTATTTTTGGAGATAAAACATTTAAATTAGCTGGAAAAGAAGTAATTCAAGAAACACTTGGCGATTTATCATTTGAATTATCAGCACGTGCATTCTTCCAGTTGAATCCAGAACAAACAATTGTTTTATATGATGAAGCGAAAAAAGCAGCTGCGTTAACAGGCGATGAGAAAATTGTAGATGCGTATTGTGGTGTTGGTACAATCGGACTTTGGCTTGCGAACGATGCAGCGGAAGTACGTGGTATGGATGTAATTCCAGAAGCGATTGCAGATGCAAGAAAAAATGCGAAGCGTCACGGATTTACAAATACGAAATATGAAGCAGGTAAAGCTGAACAATGGTTACCGAAATGGGTAAAAGAAGGATGGCGTCCAGATGTAATTGTTGTCGATCCACCACGTACAGGTTGCGATGATAAATTACTGGAAACGATTTTAAAGGTGAAACCGAAACAAGTTGTGTACGTGTCTTGTAATCCTTCTTCATTAGCACGTGATGTACAAGCATTAATGAAGAGTTATGAAGTGGAGTATGTGCAACCAGTTGATATGTTCCCGCATACTGCGCATGTAGAAAATGTAGTTAGATTAAAGTTGAAATAAGAAGGATTAAAAATGTTGATGTAGTTAACTACATCAACATTTTTTGTTATGCTGGCAGCTAAATCACGTTACGTAATCAATATACATACTTTCTGTATGAAGTATATGAAATTATTTTCTGCATTTGAAAAGAATTTGTAAAAATATACAGTATTCAGATTGTATAGACCACTTTGTATTAATAAATTACAATATGGATGTAACATAGCAATTTTGCTATAGAAAATAAGCTGAAAGGGAGAAGATTTATGAAAAAATGGTTGGCATTGTTTGTTTTTGGGATGGTTTCTTTATTTGCAACTTCTGCACATGCGGAATCATATGAAACAACAAAAACATTAAAAGTATATGAAAGTCGTAGTTTTAATTCGCCTGTGAAAAAAGAACTGCAGCCAGGAGAAAGGGTTTATGTTACAAATCAACATCCTAGTGGATGGTGGAAGATAAGTGGTGGATTTATCGCACCAGAGGGCGCTAAAGTAGAAATTAATCGAACTTTTGAAGCTTTTGATTGGATTAATATGGACAGTGCGAAGTACGTATTTGGTCCTCAAACTGTTATTGCACGTGATGGTACACTAAGAGGTGAAATTTTGATTGATACATATTTGGGGCAGAAGTGGACAAGTGTAAATGGAATGCCACAAATAATGAAGCAGAATTTTGCAGCATACAGTAGCCCTGAAGCTAAAAATCCAGATGCTTGGTTCGCTCCACAAACGGTTAATATTTTGCAGACAAAAGAAAACGGTTGGTCTTTAATTAACACGTATTTAGGGCCAAAGTGGATTGTTCGTTATCCACACGTGGAACATATTAATCGTGATTTTTATGCATACAATGAACCTAAGTACATGCATCACGGTGTGAAATTCTCAGCCCAATCTGTAAGAGTACTTCAACAAGGAGAAAATGGTTGGAAGAAAATTAAGGTTGAGGTTGGAGAAAAATGGATTGCACCACAAGGATCTTATTACCATGTCCCAAATGTATTTACGGCATTTGATCAACCTTTCGGTAGAGCAATCGGTACTTTTGCACCACAAACTGTATTTGTAGTTGAAGAATCTACAACATCATTTGGTTGGTTAAAAATTAGAACATACTTAGGAGATTCCTGGATTCGAACGAATCGTAATTAGTAAATAGATTACTTTATTCCTTTTAGAATGAAGTAACAATATGTTATAGTTCCCTCATATGGAAAAGCTGTATGAGGGATTATATTTTTAGCCCATTAAGACAAGGAGAATACGATGAATAATTATAAATTAACGATTCAGTACGATGGTGCACGTTTTAAAGGATGGCAACGTCTTGGTAATAACGATAATACGATTCAAGGAAAAATCGAAAGTGTCATATCTGAAATGATCGGAAAAGAAATTGAAATTATCGGTTGTAGTAGAACAGACGCTGGTGTACATGCTTTGAATCAAGTTGCTAACTTTCAAAGTGATGAGAAGTTAGTGGAACATAAAGTGAAAAAATATTTAAATCAATATTTACCTAATGATATTAGCATTACGAATGTGGAAGAAGTACATGATCGTTTCCATGCTCGTTACAATTCTAAAGCAAAAACATATCTGTATAAAATTTGGAATGAAGAGCATACAAATCCATTTATGCGTAAATACAGCATGCATGTGAATAAAAAATTAAATGTGAAAAGCATGAAAGCAGCTGCAAAACATTTAGTTGGTTCACATGACTTTACTGCTTTTTCAAATGCGAAATCAAAGAAAAAATCTATGGTTCGAGAAGTATATACACTTGATGTGATGGAAGAGGCAGGATTTGTACAAATTAGAGTAAGTGGGAACGGATTCCTTCATAACATGGTAAGAAAAATTGTTGGGGCATTAATTGAAGTTGGATTAGGACAATTAGATGCTGAAGCAATTCCAAACATTTTAGAAGAAAAGCAGCGCAATCAAATTAATTGTCTTGCTGAGGCAAGTGGGTTGTATTTAGAGAATGTTGAGTTTTAATGGCAAATAAAAAAATCGGGCTAAGTAGCTCGATTTTTTTAGTATTACGAAGATTTCTCGTTTTTTATATGTAGCTTCAAATTCCAAAAAGCAGCAAGCATAATAGCTGCAAAGGAGCCCGAAATTGTTCCTAATAGCTTTGCATAAGGAGAGCTGCTTACATCGGAATTAATGAATAACATCATACAGAGCATGGCAGGGAAAAAGTATAAGTATTGTAATAACTTTAATTTTTTATCATTACTCATATATATAGCCCCTTTCTAGCATGTTATATGTTCATTATAACATATTTTACCAAATTATTTTTTGCATTTGGAGAAATGTTCATTTCATATGTGTAAATGCAGTTTTTTAATTCGATATTGTAAATTTTGTCTACTTAATCCTAAAAATTTTGCAGCTTGTGAGATGTTACCGTGATTCTCTTTAAGAATTTGATTGATGTAGTTTTTTTCCATTTTTTCTATTGTGTGTTTTAAAGTTTTAGGTGCATCAGTATTGTGATTAGTTAGTGTATGCTGCATGTTGAATTCTTTTTTTATTTGTTCGCGAAAGCGAGTAGGAAGATGAAAAGCTGTAATGATGGTTTCATCTTCTATCAAGTTCATGGAACCTTCAATTATATGTTCCAATTCCCGTACGTTTCCAGGCCAATCGTATGCATAGAAAAATTCACTTACATTTACATCTACATCGGTTACGTTGAGCACGAATTGAGTATTATATTTTTTAATAAAGTGCTGAACAAGAGCTGGAATATCTTCTTTTCTTTCCCGTAAAGGCGGAAGACATAAAGTAACGACGCTTAATCGGTAATATAAGTCTTCTCTTAATCGATCATGTGCGATGGCTTCGAAGGGATCTTCATTAATAGTTGCTATAATACGAACATCAATTTCTTTTTCGTGTGTACCTCCGATTCTTCTTATTGTTTTTTCTTGTATAGCCCGTAGCAACTTAGCTTGAAGAATTGGGCTTAATGAATTGATTTCATCTAATAACAAAGTTCCTCCGTTTGATTCTTCGAATAAACCTGGTTTATCTATTGCTCCTGTAAAGGCACCTCGATTTGTACCAAATAATAGGCTTTCCATTAAGGTATCAGGTATAGCGGCACAGTTTTGTGAAATAAAAGGTTTTGTTGAACGCTGACTTTCATTATGGATGCTTTGTGCAAATAGTTCCTTACCAGTACCTGTTTCTCCTACGAGAAGTATGGAGGAAGATGTACGAATTACTCTTTTTCCTTCTGTAATAATGGATTGAATTGCTTCAGAATCACCAATTATGTGATCAAAGGTAAATTTAGTGCTTTGTTTTCGAGAAGGGCCTATTCTTATTGTTTGCTTTAAGTGACTGATCTCTTTTGATATTTCAATGGCACCTTTAATTTTTCCATTTTCTATTATAGGGAAAGTATCGTTAATCGTTGTAATTTCTTGTCCTTTATTGTTAAAATACGTTTGTTTTATATTTTTCTTTGTTTTTCCAAATTTTAATGCCTCTATAAGAGTACTATTTTTATTTTCTTCAAATGCAAATACCTCTAAAGGACTTTTATATAGCACATCTAAGCGATCCATTGATTCAATTTCCATCATTTTGCGGTTATAGACAATCGTTTTACTTTCCTCATTAATAATATGAATCCCGATATCGAGTTCATTGAGTAAAGTTTCATATAGCATATTCATTTCAATGATCTGTTTAAAATTAATGTCTTCTGTACGCATAGATTATCTTCTCCTCATTTCACCCTATGAAGACTGACTTTTTATAATTTTATTAAAATTCTTATAAAACCGCAAAATTTTTTTGCTATTTTCCTTTTAAAACTTCTCAAATGATAGAAAAATTTTGCGGTTGTGCACGCTTTTTTGTGTGAAACTCTCATTTAATATATGAATCAGAGACTTGGTACGTATTTTGCATAAATAATATTCGAAATCTCTAGAGGGGAGAATATGAATTTTTATAGGATATACAACGTTGCGGTGTCAATTAATAAGAGGGGGAATTTATAAAGTGAAGACAGTTATAGAAGGTGTGTATAGTCCTTGTTATGGAAAAGTAGAGAAGTTATTTGTTACGGAAAGTTCTTACGTATACGAGTGGGAGAAATTAGCGTTAATTGAAACAATAGATAAACAGAAAGTAGAAATTAAGATAGGGATCAGTGGTTATATTGAATCATTAGAAGTAGTAGAAGGACAAGCTATTGCTGATCAAAAGTTATTAATAACAGTAAGGGATGACCTTTTAGTAACAGGCAGTGATTAATGTAAGTGACGTGTAATTTTGCTCTTTTAACTCATTATTTTTACGGTGAATAATTTTAAAAACGCTTACATTAAATGGGTTGGCAAAGTGAAAAGGGGGATTTATATGATGGATCAAAACCAAGGATTAAAAAGAGAATTGAAAAGCAGGCACATATTTATGATTGCACTCGGTGGAGTTATTGGTACAGGACTTTTTTTAGGGTCAGGTTATACGATTCATGAAGCTGGACCTGGAGGAGCAATTGTAGCGTATCTTGTCGGTGGATTTGTAATGTATTTAACGATGCTCTGTTTAGGAGAATTAGCTGTTGCGATGCCTGACGCAGGGTCTTATCAAACGTATGCGACAAAGCACATTTCCCCTGCAGCGGGTTATGTAGTGGGATGGATGTCGTGGTTAAACTGGTCTGCTACGATAGGCATTGAATTAATTGCAGTTAGTATTTTGATGAAACGCTGGTTTCCCGATGTACCGTCATGGATTTGGTGTGTAGTGTTCGCAGTACTGCTCTTTGCTATTAATGCGTTATCTTCAAGAAGTTTTGCGGAAGTGGAATTTTGGTTTGCAAGTATTAAAGTAATTACAATTATTGCATTTATTATTTTGGGCGGGGCAGCAATGTTTGGTTTTCTAGATATGAAAGGAAATGAACCAGCGCCAATGTTCTCTAGCTTTACTGATTATGGTGGATTGTTTCCAAATGGATTATCAGCCATTTTAATTACAATGATTGCAGTTAATTTTTCTTTCCAAGGAACAGAATTAGTTGGTATTGCAGCAGGTGAGAGTGAAAATCCAGAGAAAACGATCCCGAAGGCAATTAACAATACAGTTTGGCGTATACTTGTTTTCTTTGTACTATCTATTTTTATTCTTGCTGGACTATTCCCTTGGCAGCAAGCAGGAGTAATAGAAAGTCCATTCGTAGTTGTATTTGATAAAATTGGTATTCCTTATGCAGCAGATATTATAAATTTCGTTATTATTACAGCAGTACTATCCGTTGCGAATTCAGGATTATATGCAACTTCGCGTATGCTATGGTCTATGTCTAATCAAGGAATGATTAGTCCAATTTTTGGCAAGTTATCTAAAAACGGTGTTCCTATTTATGCATTAATCGTAAGCACAATTGTAGGGTGTCTCTCACTACTATCAGGTATTTATGCGGAAGATACAGTTTATTTATGGCTGCTTTCTATCGCTGGGTTCGGAGCGATACTAGTTTGGGCATCTATTGCTTTATCAAATTTATTAGCTAGAAGGTCATACATGAAGCGGGGCGGGGATGTTAAGGACTTGAAATTTAAAACACCATTGTATCCATTTGTACCACTTCTTGCGTTAGTATTAAATTTAACAGTAATCGTTGGCATGGCCTTTATTCCAGAACAAAGAATGGCATTGTATTGTGGTATTCCATTTATGATTGTTTGTTTACTGTTTTATCGTGCTACAAGAAATAAGGGAAGTAATGTGGAGCATATTGAAAAGACAAATACAACGGAAGTAGAGAATTTATAATAGTGATTAATTAGGAGACTGTAAAATTGTAAACAGTCTCTTTTTTTGTGAAAATAAAGCTGGAAACATACTATGTATGCAAAGGGGAATTAGCGATGAATCCAGAAGTTTCGCAGTTGTTAAAACAAATAGATTCAAGGAAAGAGGAATTACTAGAACTTACAAAAACTTTAATTCGTTTTGAAACACCAGCACCACCAGCGAGAAATACAAATGAAGCGCAAGAATTTATTGCAGAGTTTTTAAGAAAACGAAATTTTAGTATTGATAAATGGGATGTATATCGGAATGATCCGAACGTTGTTGGAGTAAAAAAAGGAATAAAAAGTGACTCATATAAAAGTCTTATTATTAATGGGCATATGGATGTAGCTGAAGTTTCAGCAGATGAGGCGTGGGAAACAAATCCATTTAATCCATTTATAAAAGATGGCTGGTTAGTTGGACGTGGCGCAGCAGATATGAAAGGTGGGTTGGCTGGAGCGCTATTTGCCATTCAACTTTTACAAGAAGCTGGTATTGAATTACCTGGAGATTTAACTTTTCAATCAGTAATTGGAGAAGAAGTTGGAGAAGCAGGTACACTTCAATGCTGCAAAAGGGGTTACGATGCTGATTTTGCAGTCGTAGTGGATACGAGTGATTTACATATGCAAGGGCAAGGCGGTGTCATTACTGGATGGATTACAGTGAAAAGTCCGCAAACGTTTCATGATGCAACGCGTAGACAAATGATCCATGCTGGAGGACGTTTATTTGGAGCGAGTGCGATTGAAAAAATGATGAAAATTGTGCAAAGCTTACAAGAATTAGAGCGCCACTGGGCAGTCATGAAAACATATGAAGGCTATCCATCTGGAACAACAACAATTAATCCAGCTGTTATTGAGGGAGGAAGGCATGCGGCGTTCATTGCGGATGAGTGCCGATTGTGGATAACAGTGCACTTCTATCCGAATGAAACACATGAACAAATAATAAACGAAATTGAAGAGTATATTGGAAAGGTGGCAGCTGCCGATCCATGGTTAAGTGAAAATCCGCCACAATTTAAGTGGGGCGGAGAATCAATGATTGTAGATCGTGGTGAAATTTTTCCTTCTTTAGAAATAGATAGTGAACATACAGCTGTAAAAACGCTTAGCTCAGTACATGAATCAATTCTTTCTAAAAACGCAATTTTAGATATGTCTGCAACGGTAACGGATGGTGGTTGGTTTAGTGAATTTCATATTCCGGCTGTTAGTTACGGACCAGGCACATTAGAGGAAGCTCATTCAATAAATGAGAAAGTAGAAGTAGAGCAGTTAATTGAATTTACAAAAGTAATAACAGCATTTATATATGAATGGTGTCATATGAAAAAATAGATTAGTATGTTGAAATAGTACAGGTATGTATACTTGTACTATTTTTTAGTGAACTATTTCAGAGTTAAATAGAAACAACTGAAATAGTTCTTTATTTTGCTATGTCTTTCGTTTCATTTCAAGTAATTTCTCTTTTGCTAATTCAACGGCAATCGCATCATCTAAATAGCCAATTGGAAAGAGATAGTCGGGAATAATATCTGTCGATAAAATGAAATAAAGTAATGCGCTCCCAAGAACTGCACGTTCTTCTTTTGAAATGGTTTCATTGCAAAATTGTTGATACATATCTGTTAATTGTTCAATAAAAGGACCAGCACTATCAATTTGCTCTAATTTGCTTGCGAAACTGTCACGAATACGATTTTCGCCTTCTGTTGTCTGGGCATAGCGTTCGTAATTTTCGAGTTCTTGTTTTACGCGAGTTGTAGTGTAATCGAAATCGAATAAGTTAGAGGATTGTAAAGTTTGCTGAATGGTATCAAGAGATGTGTACATATCCGTTTTTTCTTTATTTATGTGAGGAGAATCAGGGTACATTTCATCAAATAACAATTGGGGTGGAACTTGAAGACATTCTGCAAATTTTTGTAGATGTTTTTGTTTCGGCGGTTGTTTGCCATTAATAATTCTTGAGACCGTTGCAGGATCAATATTTGTAAGTATTCCTAGTTGGCGCATAGATAGGGCGCGTTCTTTTAAAAGTTTTTTTATTAATTTACCAAGCCGATCATTCGGGTTTTCATTAGCCATAGTGTAGGCACTCCTTTTTTAGTGTTGAAAAAATGTTGAGCATTTATTACAAGTATATGAAACAGACAGGCACAGTTGCTCAACATTTTCATAATATGCATTGAAAAGTGAGAAAAAGGGGTGACTATTTATGAGTACGGCAAGCTTATTTTCAATTTTTTTAATCGGGATCGCTTCTAATTTAGATAATGCAGGTGTTGGAATTGCGTATGGCATTCGTAAAATTCGTATTTCGTGGTTTAACAATTTTATCATCGCATTCTTTGGATTTTTATTTACTTTATTAGCGGGATTTTTTGGGAACTGGATTGCGTTATTTATTTCAGAGTTTACAGCAAACTTGATTGGAGCAATCGTTTTAGGGATAATCGGGGTGTTTATTTTATGCCAGCCTTTCTTGAGTCAAAAAAATACAGCAGGTTCTAAAGATGATAATGTACTTATGGGAATTTTACGTGATCCAGAAAAAGCAGATTTCGATGGATCTAAAACAATTAGTTTTTCTGAAGCACTTGTTTTAGGGGTTGCATTGTCTATTAATAATATCGCAGGTGGGTTCGATGCTGGAGTAACAAATTTAAACCTTTGGCTTACAGCGACTATTTCTGGGGTGTTTAGTTTTATTTGCATAAGTGGTTTTGGGTATGTAGGAAAACGATATTTAGCAGAATACTTAGGGAAATGGGCGACGGTTATTGCAGGAGTGTTATTAATTCTTATTGGGATTGATCAGTTGTTGTAAGGAGAGTAGAAAACAAGGTTCGAGTATTTCCTTGGAAATACAGCAAGGGATTGCATATATCGACGTACTTTTCTCCATACTAATACGGATTTCTTTTAAGAAAGGGGGATTTGTATGGGACGCGGGAAAGCATTTGATCATAAGAAAAAAGGGCATGATCATCAACCACCTAAAGGTGCGTTCATTCATAAAGATGTAAATGAACATACTTTGGAAGAGGAAGAGCTACCAGTAAATATTGAGGCGTATAAAAATAGTTTAAAAAAACATTAAAAGCACCTACATAGGTGCTTTTTTTACCGTATATCTTCAATTAATTGTTCGGATTCTTCATGCATACTGTACTCACTTAATACTTGAATGCAAAGCCACTTTAATTCTTCGATTGTATGCTCAAGTTCTTCAGGAAGCACATGGTGAATGTCTTCAAGTCCCATTCCGAAATGAATAAGTTCAAGTACTTGATCATCGATGTTCCGGTCCATTAATAGTTCAAGTACTTCTAAATTGAATATGTATCGGTGAGCTTCGTCGAGTGAAACAACTTTTAGCTTTAAGCTTTCTACAATACTCAATATAAAAAGAAGAATTGTTTTTTCAAGAACAGGTTGTTTTCCCATTTGAAATATTAGTTTCATCTTTCACACCTCCACATATAGCGCTAGGTTGTACTATATTATTCGGGAGGGGGGAGCAAATATGCATAATAAAGAGAAACTTTCAATACCGTTTTTGTATGGATATTGATAACAGATCAAATAAAAAAATCCCGCTATACTAGCAGGATAACTTTCCATTAAAAAATACTCCAGCCTTCTTGAGCAGAAAGAAGTTCAAGAATTTTAAAACCAGCGATACTATTTCCGTTTGCATCTAAAGCTGGCCCGAAAATACCGATTCCCATTTCACCTTTTACGCAGCCGAAAATGCCACCGGCTACACCACTTTTTGCAGGGATACCAACACGGATTGCAAATTCACCAGATTCGTTATACATACCACATGTGACCATAAATGTTTTGCAAATTTTTGTAATATGTTTAGGGATAATCTGTTTCTTTTTATATGGATCATATCCATCCATTGCAAAAATTAAGCCAATACGTGCTAAATCAATACAGTTTACTTCAACTGCACATTGACGAGTGTATAAATCCATAAGTTCTTCGATGTCACAATCGATAATTCCGTTTTGTTTCATATAGTAACAAAGTGAACGATTTAAGTAAGCTGTCTCTAATTCTGAATTGGCAACTTTAGAAGAATAATTAATAGTAGGATTATCTGTTATTTCACGTACAAAATGAAGGATACGCTCCGTTTTTTCCTCGTTATCTTTTCCTGCTAACATGCTTGTAATAGCTAATGCTCCTGCATTAATCATTGGATTAAGGGGTTTGGACGGACTTGTCGTTTCTAACTTAATAATAGAATTAAATGGGTCACCCGTTGGTTCCATTCCAACTTTAGAAAATACATATTCTTCGCCACGGTCTAAAAGGGCAAGGGCAAGTGTAATTACTTTGGAAATACTTTGAAGAGTAAATAGTGTTTGTGAGTTGCCTGCATGGATATATTCTGATTCTTTATGGAAAATGGCAATCCCTAAATCGTCTGGATTTGCATTTCCTAGTTCGGGGATATAAGTAGCAAGTTTTCCTTTTTTTGTATATGGTTTTACTTGTTCTAACAACTGTTGTAAGTTGTTTGTTTCAATGCACTGCATAGTACCAACGCTCCTATTTCGAATTAACTAAGTTTACTTTTCCCGATATGCTCGGAAATAAATAATAACATGAAAAAGTGGAATGATAAAACGAAAGTTACATGTTCTATAGTAGGTCGTTCGTTTCGCGTCCTCTGTATTAAAAAAGGAGAATTTCCCTTTTATATAACAGTTTGGAAATAGGAGATTTATCCATAAAAAATCCAAAAATAAAAACTACACATCTATACAACTATATGTTATTATGGTTATGTAAATAGAAAGCGTTTTCTAAGGCGTACTTATAATGATAACGATTTCATAAATTGAATTAGGGGGAATTAAAATGTTGCAGTTTTTACAACGTATTGGTAAAGCTTTAATGCTTCCGATCGCAGTACTACCAGCAGCAGGATTATTGCTTCGTCTAGGACAAGAAGACGTATTAAACATTCCTGTTATGGCACAGGCCGGTGCAGCAATTTTTGATAATTTAGCACTTATTTTTGCAATTGGTGTTGCAATCGGCTTATCTGTTGACGGTAGTGGTGCAGCTGGTCTTGCAGGTGCAATTGGTTATTTAGTTATGAAGAATACAACTAATGCTTTAAGTGTTACTTACTCAACAGCAGAATTAAATGATAAATTAAAAAGTGTTCAAGATTTAGTCGGTTCAGTAGATCCAACTAAATTAGCAGATACGATGAATAAAGTTTCTAAAGCAGCAGCTTTGACACCAAAAATAAATATGGCTATACTCGGTGGTATTATTGCCGGGGTTATCGCTGGATTACTATACAACAAATTCCATAAGATTAAACTACCAGAATGGTTAGGATTCTTCGCTGGAAAACGTTTCGTACCGATCATTACGTCTATTGTAATGCTTCTTTTAGGATTATTATTTGGTCAAATTTGGCCAACAATCCAAACTGGTATTGATGCAGTGTCACACGGTATTGTAAACCTAGGTTCAATCGGTGCAGGGTTATTCGGATTATTAAACCGTTTATTAATTCCAATCGGTTTACATCACGTAATGAACACTTATTTCTGGTTTGTACTTGGTGACTTTACAAATGCAGCTGGTGATCTTGTTCATGGTGATATTGCTCGTTTCTTTGCAAAAGATCCATCAGCAGGTATGTTTATGACTGGTTTCTTCCCAGTTATGATGTTTGGTTTACCAGCAGCGTGTTTCGCAATGATTGCGGCTGCTAAACCAGAAAAACGCAAAGCAGTTACTGGTATGTTAGCTGGTTTAGCATTAACTTCATTCTTAACTGGTATTACAGAGCCAATCGAATTCTCATTCATGTTCTTATCACCAGTATTATATGGTGTGCATGCAGTATTAACAGGTCTTTCTTTATTCATAACAACATCACTTGGCATTCGTGATGGTTTCACATTTAGCGCAGGTGCTATTGATTATGTTATTAACTTTGGTATTGCAACAAAACCTGTATTATTAGCAGGTATCGGTTTAATTTATGCAGCAATTTACTTTGCAGTATTCTACTTCTTAATTAAGAAGTTCAACTTAAAAACTCCAGGTCGTGAAGATGACGATGAGTTAGTTGAAGATGTGGATGCACCAGTTGCAGGTTCAATTGGTGAAACTTACGTAGCAGCTCTAGGTGGAAAAGAAAACTTAACAGTTATTGATAACTGTGCAACACGTCTACGCTTACAAGTAAAAGATGCTAGTCAAGTAAACGAAGCAGCATTAAAACGTGCCGGTGCAAAAGGCGTTATGAAATTAAGTGACACAAGTGTACAAGTTATCGTAGGTACAAATGTTGAATCTGTTGCCGATGATATGAAAAAACACGTATAAATAATGAGATAAGAGGATGTCCAAAAAGATTGATAACATCAATTTTTTACAGGATATCCTCTTTTTTTTTTTTTTAATTTAAAGGGAATCTTACTTTTGTAAATTTTCTTTTTCTTTTTTGTACATATGGGTTGGTAATATCTGCAGTGCGTGATAAAGTAGGGATGATATAGAATGGATTATCCATAATCTACTAAAATAAATCTTTAGTAGAGGAATTAAATTATTGGTGAGTAAGGGGAAAAAAGCAATTATGGATCAGGAAAAAAATAATGCGAATGGGAAAGCACATCGGCCGATTGTATACATAAAAAGGACAATCATTCTCGTCTTACTATTATCACTTGTATATTTCATGTATACAAAAATTGTTGAGCATAATAAGAAAGAAGAAACTTTAAAAGCGGCAGCAGAAATGAAGAAACAAGAAGA
>NZ_JAKUFQ010000041.1:0-44698 GCF_022663475.1 Bacillus cereus group sp. BfR-BA-01382 | reverse complement strand
TTAACAACTAGCTTTAACACCAAAGCAAAATTGTTGCAATGCAAATGCAAACTTAATACAGTGGAAGCCTAATTGCTACAGATAGGATGGATGAAACCTATGAAAATTGAACATATCGTAATTTGGGTAAATGACTTAGAATGAATGCGTGATTTTTATATGAAATACTTTAACAGTAAAGTAAACTCTATAGCCATTCTTTCAATTTTACTTCATCCAACATTACAACCCCTTCTCATGATCTTTCACAATATATTCGCTCGTTTTTCACAAAAGGTTCATTTTACATGAAAATTTATTTATTACAATAAAAATATAAGGTATATTTTTAAGAAAAGGAGGATTTCAAGAATGAATAAAGAGGATAAAATTCACGCTGAAAAAGTGTTGAAAAATCTATTCATCGGATCACAAGTTGATGGATTACAATTTGGTATTTCTCCAGGCGCTATAAAGATTCATTTCACAAACTTTCACAACTCAGTTGATTATGACGGACAATTATATATCAATATCGAATCAAAATGGTGTTTATTTAATAAACCTCAAAAAAGATACCCATTAAATGAAGATGAATTTGAAGTTTATTCTGGGGAAGAAGAATATGAAAGAATATTTAAGATAAGAAGACAAAAAGTTACCGATATACAACTTGGCTTAGAAAGCCCTCATTTAATTATTACATTAGATAGTGGACAAATTATTTTTGTAAATGGTTTTCATGATTATTATGAATGTTGGCAAGCTGGTGTCCTATGTGAGCAATGGCTTGTAGTAGCTGCACCTGGGAATGAAATCGCCACTTGGGCTCCTGATGAGTTTATTAATAATTAAACTGTTTTTACGAAGAAGAACCGAAGATATTTTATGAACTACATAACTATTTCTATTACACTTAAACGAATGACCATTTTACTTTAATAGAACTCACTTTATTAAAATTGAAAGGATGATAATGATGGCATGTGTCCATGATTTTGGAATAATTGACGATTTTACTTCTCAAAAAAATTACGAAGATTATACACCAGAGAAATATCATTGTATTTCTGTTGATGATGATATTATCAGTAGCTTAAATCGAAATTTATCAATTATGAAAACCTACTTTCATACAGTCAAAAATCAGGAATACGGTTTAGCTTATTACGGTATTACAATTATCCCGCCTGAATCATTAGCAATATTCTATGAAACAGTTACATCTTCAAAGTTCTTCAAAAATTCTGATGAGCTGATTGAGTTAGCTTCAAAAATTGAACAAGCTACAGCAGAACAGAAGTACATGATCCATTATGGGGTTTAAATGTAATACAAAAAATGCTTAGGATTTCTCCGAAGCATTTTTTGTATGTTACTAATAAATTTATTCCTTAACCATTTAGTCCATGATTGAGCCTATGGCCCCACCTTTTACAAGTGAGGGCGCCCCTATTAATCTAAATAGGCGTCTCATTTCCAATCTTCCAGCTAAACCATTTCCCATGCCCTTCTGTTTCTCCAACCGTTTCACGATATTCGTTTCCGTTAATATAATAATCAATATGAAGGTCACGATCCCACATGTTGTTATAAAGGTGGAATACATCACGTTTTGCGCCAATTTCTTGTATTTGTTTTTCTAACTTATGTTTTACTTGTTCTGGTATTTGATTTGCAACGTGTGTATGGAAAATACAAATAACAGCTTCTTCACTTATTTGTTCAATAATAGATGATAATAGCTCTACACCGTCTCCTTCTATGAATTGGACAGATTCATTTTTCACTAAAGATGCAGCTTGATCAAACATCTCAAGCCTTTCTTTATGTTCTGGCCAAATTAAAGCACGTAACCATAAATAATCTTCCTCATTATGTAAATCATTCACATGTAAGTCCAGTCCGATTCTTTCTACGACAGATGGGCTTTCTTTTAGAAAATGCGGTACATTCTCCCCTCTTATTTCAGAAGTTACATGCACATTTGAATTTATATTTCCGTACATTTCATCCGTCCCGTACGAATAACTATATTGGTCCCAGAACAGTTGCAACCCAGAACTTGTCCCAATTTCAATTAACGCTAACGGCTTCTTCACTTTGTTAAATATGTAGCAGAAACTTGGGTATAAGTATGCGCACCGTCTTACTTCATTTGTTTGAACGAGTTTCGTTTGTAACAAAGTAATGATTTCTTCTCGGTACTCTTTACAGAAATCTTTAAAATGATTAAAAGCTTTATCTAAATTTGTATCAGCATTTTCAACTAAACTACTATAATACGTTTTTAAATGATGTTCTTTCCCTGCTAGCAATAAATAATGTACTGCACCTAATAGTAAGTTTGGGACTGGTTGACCTACCTGAGCATAGGACGATAGTGTAAGTACTTCCTCATCTTCAGCAATTTTCATTGATAAATATTCATATAAATCACTTGACCCTTTACATTCCTTTATTGAAAAGTTTCGAAATAAGTTTGAAATTTGTTCTTTTGTACACATTAGAGTCCCTCCTTTTTATTTTTCAGAATAATCTTACCATTACAGAAAGAATAATCCCATAAAAAGGTACTCGATTTAGTCACTTAAGGATACGTAAGCTTTTTCGAGATAATTTCAAACTGTAATTTTTTTCTATTTATCACCTTAAAAGAGCTTGTTAAATAAGATTTTTAGCGAATAAAACGTTAAATAGTTTAAAATTATCAGATAACACTAGATATTTTAGTCTATTAATTATTATAATAGAGTATGAGATGGTTATATAATTGAGACAAAAAAGGTATACACCTAGGTGGGGCCTAGGCGGTGTTTCTCTTTTACGGCTTAGACATAGAAAACACCTACACTTTTTTGCCAATATAGGGGATGGAGAGATTATCATGAGCAACATGCAGCAAAAAACAGACGTTATCTTAATTGGTGCAGGAATTATGAGTGCAACGTTAGGCTCATTACTAAAAGAATTAGCACCTGAATGGGAAATTAAAGTTTTTGAAAAACTCGCAAGTGCCGGGGAAGAAAGCTCTAACGAATGGAATAATGCAGGTACAGGGCATTCTGCGCTATGCGAACTGAACTATACTTCCGAAAAATCTGACGGATCTATAGATATTGGTAAGGCTGTAAAAGTGAATGAGCAATTCCAGCTTTCAAGACAATTTTGGGCATATCTTGTAAAAAGCAAATTAATTCGTAATCCACAAGATTTTATTATGCCACTACCTCATATGAGTTTAGTACAAGGGGAAAAAAATGTTGAGTTCCTAAAAAACCGTTTTGAAGCGCTTTCAAAAAATCCACTGTTTCAAGGAATGGAATTTTCCGACGCTCCTGAAACATTAAAAAAATGGCTTCCACTCATTATGGAAGGCCGTACATCTAATGAACCGATGGCGGCAACGAAGATTGACTCTGGAACAGATGTTAACTTCGGTGCATTAACACGTATGTTGTTTGATTACTTAAAAACGAAAAATGTCGAGCTAAACTACAAGCATAGTGTTGAAAATATTAAGCGCACGAAAAATGGTTTGTGGGAAGTGAAAGTACACGATATGAATAGTGGTAAAATTGAGCATCATACTGCTAAATTCGTCTTTATTGGCGGTGGTGGCGGTAGTCTACCTCTACTTCAAAAGACTGGTATCCCTGAATCAAAGCATATCGGTGGATTCCCAGTAAGTGGACTATTTATGGTATGTAAAAACCAAAAAGTTGTAGAGCAACATCATGCGAAAGTATACGGTAAAGCTAAAGTTGGCGCTCCGCCAATGTCTGTACCTCACCTTGATACGAGATATATAGATAATAAAAAAGCTTTATTATTCGGACCATTCGCAGGGTTCTCACCTAAATTCTTAAAAACTGGCTCAAATCTTGACTTAATCGGTTCTGTAAAACCGAATAACGTCTTAACGATGTTAGCTGCTGGTGTAAAAGAAATGGGACTTACAAAATACTTAATTCAGCAAGTTATGTTATCGCACGAAAAACGCATGGAAGAATTACGCGAATTCATTCCGAACGCGAAAAGTGAAGATTGGGATATTGTAGTTGCTGGACAACGTGTACAAGTAATTAAAGATACTGATGCTGGCGGTAAAGGAACACTTCAATTTGGTACAGAAGTAGTAAGTGCAGCTGACGGCTCAATCGCCGCATTACTAGGCGCATCACCAGGTGCTTCTACTGCTGTTCACGTCATGCTTGAAGTATTAGAAAAATGTTTCCCAAGCCGCATGGTAGAATGGGAAGAAAAAATAAAAGAAATGATTCCTTCATATGGCATTTCACTAACTGAAAATCCAAGGTTGTTCCAAGACCTACACACTTCTACAGGTCGTACGCTTGGATTAAATGAAAAAGAAACAGTTCATAACTAATGAAGAAATAAAAAACGTCCGATATATTCGGACGTTTTTTCGTTACTAGAAATTATATTTATCAATATTCTCTTTCGTAAATACAACCCGCTCTGGCAATACAATAATTCCATTTCCTTCTGCCTCATAATCATAACCTTGGATGGAGTTTGGCTCTACTTTCACTTTTCCGATTCCTTTTACTTCAAAACTATCCCCTACTTTTAACTTCTTCCCTTTTACTACTATTTCATTTGCTACATACGTTGCGAGTGCACCTTGTTGTTTTACATCCCATAATCCAAATTGTTGTACTGTTCCTCGTTTTACGTAATCACGCATAACGTTTGGTGTAGAGAAGCCAGTTACAACAACTTTTTTATCCATTTTCAAGTTTTCAGCTGCTTGTGCCATCGCTGGTAGTGCCGTTGCATCCGGGCAAATGACTGCATTAATATCTGGATACGTTTTTAATATGTTCTCCCCTACTGATAACGATTTTTGCGCATTATTTTCACCGTACTGCGTCGTTACAATTTCCCAGTTCGGATATTTCTTTTTAATAATTTCTTTCGCTTTCGTTACCCATTGGTTTTGATCCGTTACTGTTGGACTAGAATAAAAGAAAGCTACTTTTCCTTTATCTCCAATTTGCTTGGAAGTCATTTCAATTAATAAGTTAGCAAGTTGGTCTGGTGTCCCTTGACTTATATAAAAAGAACGGTCTTTCGGATTCACATCAGAATCCCACGTTAAGACAGTCATTCCTTTTTTCTTAGCACGCTGCAGTGATTGCGATAAACCATCAACTGATGTAGAGGAAACCATAAGTGCATCATAGTTTTGATTAATGAAATTATTTATATACTTTACTTGCCCTGATACACTCGCTTCAGACGGCCCATCATATTTCACTTGTACGCCTAGCTTATCTCCCATCTCCTTTGCTCCTTCACCGCCCGATGTAAAGAAGCCAACTCCAGTTAATTTCGGGATAAATGCAAATTTCACATCATCTGCTTTTTTCTTATCTGCCGTTTGACTGGAACAAGCGATTAAACCAATTAAACAAATACATACGATCAATACAATCCCTAGTTTTCTCTTCATGACATTTCCCCCTTATGCAAATTCCGTCTTTTCCCTGCTAAGAATTGATGTAATTTGAAATGTCTCATAATAACTGAAAGAATAAGGATAATACCTATTACTACATTTGATTGTTCATTTGTTAAACCTGTCATTTGTAGGCCATATTGCATAAGGCCTATAAAAATACTCGCTAGTACAGTACCAATAATACTTCCTTTTCCTCCCGTAATAAGTGTCCCGCCTAATACGACTGCTGTAATGATTGGTAATATTGTTTCACTTCCCATATCAGCACGTGCGGAACCGAAATATGCAGTTAAGAAAGCACCCCCTAATCCACCTCCTAACCCAGAAAGTATGTAAGCAATGATTACTACTTTCTTCGTCTGAATCCCGGTGTATTTTGCTGTATTTTCGTTCGCTCCTGTTAATTGTACGTGGCGTCCATATATCGTTCGGTGAAACAAAATCGTGCATACAATTGTTAATGCGATAAGAAGCCATAATAAGTTAGGTATTCCTATAAAACTACCATTTGCTAGTTGTACATAAGCATCAGGTAAACCACTTATCCCTTCATATCCAGAAGCACCCGCCCCTCCTGAAATGACGAGTGCAATTCCTCCATATAAAAACATCGTTCCGAGTGTAACAACTAGTGGTTCTACATCTGTCATTTTTATAATGAATCCATTTAAAGCTCCTGCTAAGCAACTGACTATAAGTGCCATTATTACTGCTAATAAAATATGAATCCCATTCATCCAAAGTACACCAATTAAAATCGAAGTTAGCCCCATAATAGATCCTACAGATACGTCAATTCCTCCTGTTACAATAACGAAAGTCATTGGAATCGCTGCGATTGCTATAAACAGAAAATCATTTGTACTAAAAAGGAGATTACTAATATTTAAAAAATCACGATTTATAAAACTAAAGAGAATGAATTCTATAAGAAGTAATACGATTAGAACACCTTCCCATCTGTAAAAATACTTCATAGATTCATCCTCCTCTCTACTTTCCACTTCTTCATGACACTATCTAGTATGATAATAAGTAATAGTAAAAAACCCGAAATAGCATTATTCCAAAATGCTGGTATTTTTAAAAAGACGAGTGAACTGCTTATTGCTTCTAAAAATAATGCTCCTAATGCGGCTCCAAATATAGAACCGGTTCCTCCTTTTAGATGAATTCCTCCTAGCACAGCAGCTGCGATCACCTGTAGTTCTATTCCTGTACCAGTTTGATTTGGAACGAACCCGATATTCATAACAAATATGCAACCAGCGATTGCCGCACTTATGCCCGATATAATAAACGCATTTATCTTTACTTTATTAACAGGTATCCCAATGAGCCTCGCACCATCTTCATTGTCACCTACCGCATAGAAGTATCTTCCGTATGGTACCTTCCTTAAAAAGAAGTATAGTAGTAATAAAATAATAAGAACACCCCATACAATTATCGGCAGACCAAGTATGACGATAGATGAAAGTTTCTTAAAATTATTTGGAGTATCTTCAATCCACTTCCCGCCTGTGAAGATTAACATTGCACCTCTAACAATTCCTAACATCCCTAATGTCATAATAATGGCTGGTACCCGAAACTTTGCAACTCCAATCCCGTTTATGAAACCGATAATAGCACCAAGCATTATAGCAGCAAGTATCGACAAGACTGCACTATATCCGTTCGTTAATAACATCCCGCAAACTGCCGCGCTTAATCCCATAATTGAGCCAACTGATACGTCTATATTTTTCGTAAATAAAACGAACGATTGGCCAATTGCTAGAACGACTAAAATAACGCTTGATTTCATCATTAACGATAACGAGTTAAACTGAACAAAACTAGGATTTATTATCCCGACCATGGCTATATAAATTAGTAGTAACAGTATGATAGACGTTTCGTGCATTTTATACATGCGTTTCATTCCGTTACACCTCCGTATGCAAGACGTGTAACTTCTTCTACATTTATTTTTTCTTTCTCCAAATGAGAAACAAATTGACCATTTCGCATGACGTATACACGGTTAGCTAATTGGACGATTTCCTCAACATCTGAAGAAATGAATAATATGGCGAGTCCTTCTCTTTTCATTTTTTCTATCGTTTCATACACTTCAAGCCTTGCTTTTGCATCAATTCCGCGAGTTGGTTCATCAAGAATAATGATTTTGGGATTACATGCAAGATATTTCGCAAGCACGACTTTTTGCTGATTACCTCCCGATAAAGATGTAAGTTCTTCATTCATACTTGGTACAACAATTCGGAACTTTTCTATAAACGACTTTACTAAAGCGCTTTCTTTTTCTCGGTTAATAAAAAAGCGATTATTTTGCAGTAAACATGCTGCAGTAATATTTTCTTTGACAGATACAATGGAGAAAATTCCATTCCTCGCCCTATCTTCCGGCACATAAACGAGCCCTTCGCTTAATCTTTTATGCAAAGGACATGTATCAATTAGTTTTCCTTCTAATAAAATAGAGCCTGATTTTATAGCTTCCAATCCAAATATTGCTTCCGCTAATTCCGTTCTACCTGATCCAACAATGCCAGCAATCCCCACAATCTCTCCAGCATGTACAGTGAATGATATATTCTCGAATGTGTGACTAGTCACATTCGCTACTTCTAATACTTTTTTCGTTCTTTCTGTCTCTTGAACTATTTCTCTTTTTTCTTCCTGTTTATATCCTTTTGGCAATAACCCCTCCATCAGCGTGTCATATGTATAGTCACATATATCCCCTTGACTCGCGATTGTTCCATCACGTAATATCGCTACTTTATTGGAGATTTCAAAGATTTCCGGAAAACGATGTGTAATGTATATCATTCCAATTCCTTTTTCTTGCAAACTTTTCATCAGCACAAAAAGACTCTTGATTTCATGAGTTGTTAACGTCGATGTTGGCTCATCTAAAATAAGAATCTCAGCGTCTCGTATTAATCCTCTAATGATTTCTACTAACTGTTGCTGCGCAATGGATAATGATGCTCCTAACTCATAAAGGTCAATATCCCACCCTAGACTGTTAATCAATTGCTGAATCTGTACTCTTAGTTTCTTTTTCTTTTCTTTTAACCCGATACATATATTTTCTTCAATAGTCATATGCGGAAAAATGAGTGGTTCTTGCGGTATTAAATAAATACCTTTTCTATGTGCTTCTGACGGATTTGAAAACTGTTGCTTCATTCCTTTTACATACATCTCTCCATCATCATACGAATATAACCCCGTTAATATTTTCATTAATGTTGATTTCCCGGCGCCATTTCCCCCCACTAAAGCGTATATATCTCCACGCTCTACTTGTAAGTTCACTTCTTTTAATACAAGTTGATTTAAAAACGCCTTACTCATTTTCTTTATTTGTAATAAAGGTACGTTCTCCACATGATGTCACCTGCCTTTATCCAGAACATTTTTTGAGAAAATGATTATTTGTTCTACTTGTTTTGTAGCATTGTATATTCCTTTTTTTATATCTAGAACACTTTTTTCTACGTACAATTAATCGTTTCAACTGGAATAAACAAAATATGTGGCACATATGTTTAAGGAGTGGTCAATTGTTGAAAGGGATGAAGAGTATGACACAGCTGAACTTTGAAGAGAATTTATTAACTAAAGTAGCTTGGTACTATTATAAAGACCAATTAACACAACAGGAAATTGCTTCACTTCTTCACATTTCAAGAAATAAAGTTGTCCGGTTATTAGATAAGGCACGCAGTGAAGGTATCGTTACATTTCACGTAAAAGGAACTGGTTTACACTGTTTAAGTATTGAGCGTGACCTAATGAAAAAATTCCACTTAAAAGATGCTTTCATTATCCCTACTCCAATAGACAATTATCACGCTTCTCTCGGAAAAGCCGCTGCACAATATTTAGAGACTCATCTCCAACAAGGTGATTTACTCGGCATCGGCTGGGGTGAAACAATAAGTAAAATGCTAGAAAACATTCATTTTGAAAGTTCTATTAATCTTTCATTCGTAACGCTAACAGGCGGAGTAAACCACTATCTCCCAAGAAAACAAAACTATTTACACTACATGCAAGGTGATCTTCATATTATTCCTACTCCTTTTCTAGCATCTTCTACTGAAATGGCACAAAGTATTTTATCAGAACCAAGCGTGAAAGATATGCTTCATGTCGCTTCACTTGCACATACGGCAGTTGTCGGTATTGGCGGGTTATCTCAAGACGCTACGATTGTAAAAGAAGAAAAATTAACGCTACGTGAAATGACATATATTCGAAGTCAAAACGGGGCGGGCGATATTTTAGGACAGTTTTATAATACGAATGGTGATTTATTAGAGCTCTCGCATCATAATCGTCTAATTGGCACACCACTTACGATTCTTCGCAGTATGAAGCATGTCATTGGTGTGGCTGGAGGTACTCAAAAGATAGATGCCATTTATGGGGCTTTAAAAGGGAAATTTATTCATACATTAATTACTGATGAAGAAACTGCGCTCTCCTTATTAAGAAAGGAAGGTGATTCTTAATGTCTGCTTTATTAGCTTTCGATGCTGGTACAGGAAGCATTCGAGCTGTTCTTTTTGATTTACAAGGCAATCAAATTGCAGTAAGCCAAAAAGAATGGGTTCATAAAACTGATCCTCGTTACCCCGGTTCTATGAATTTTGATGTAAAAGCAAACTGGCAACTCGTACAACAGTGTACGAAAGAAGTTCTACAAAAAAGTAATATACTTCCTTCTTCTATTCAAGCTATTAGCGCTACAAGTATGCGAGAAGGTTTTGTTTTATATGATAAAAATGGGCAAGAAATATGGGCATGTGCAAATGTTGATGGCCGTGCATCCGCTGAAGTTAGTGAGCTAAAAGAAATCCGCTCACATCTTGAAGAAGATTTATACAGAAAATCTGGGCAAACTTTTTCATTAGGTGCTTTACCACGTCTACTTTGGATTAAAAAACATGAACCAGAAATCTATTGTAATATCCACTCCTTTACGATGTTAAACGATTGGATTTTGTATAAATTAAGCGATGTACTGCAAATCGACCCTTCCAACGGTTGTACGTCTGGAATCTTTGATTTACAAAATAGAAATTGGGATAACGATGTCGCTAAAGAGTGTGGTATAACTTTGCCATTTTCACCAAAAGTAAATGAGGCTGGTACAGTAATCGGAAACGTTACAAAAGAGTGTGCAGCATTAACTGGATTACTGGCAGGAATTCCTGTCGTCGCTGGCGGCGGAGATGCTCAAATGGCATCACTCGGAACTGGAGTCGTGAAACCAAATCAAACATTAATATGCGGAGGCAGCTTTTGGCAACAAGAAGTAAATATTACAGAACCAATTACAGATCCATATGCTGCGATTCGTGTAAATTGCCATGTCATTTCGAATCTATGGCAATATGAAACAATCGCTTTTTTCCCTGGTCTTGTTATGCGCTGGTTTCGAGACGCTTTTTGCCAAGAAGAAAAAAAGCTCGCTGAAAAACTCGGTGTAGACGCTTATGAATTATTAGAAGAACAAGCGAAAGACGTACCTGTCGGTTCATATGGTATTATCCCTACTTTTTCAAACGTTATGAACTACATTTCTTGGCGTCATGCCGCACCTTCATTCTTAAATTTAAGTTTAGACGCTGACAAATGCGGAAAAAAGGAACTGTTCCGTGCTATTGAAGAAAATGCGGCCTTCGTTACACTTGGAAACTTAAAACTAATTGAAAATCTTACTGATACATTCCCTTCTGAAGTTGTTTTTGCTGGCGGTGCCGCTAAAGGGAAACTATGGCCACAAATTCTATCAGACGTACTCGGCATTCCTGTAAAAGTACCAGTTGTGAAAGAAGCAGCTGCTTTAGGAACTGCGATTGCTGCTGGAGTTGGCGCTGGAATATATACATCTATGGAAGAGGCTGCCGAACAATTTTTACAGTGGGAAAATACATTTGAACCAATCACGGAAAATCACGAGCTATACAAGGAATTCTATGAAACATGGAAAACCGTGTATAACAGTCAGCTCACTTTAGCTGATAAAGGACTTACAACACATATGTGGATTGCGCCAGGTGCACTGTAACTCATTTACATAAAGGAGTGAACTGTATGTTAAAAGCGAATGAAAATGATTTCTCCTATCGCTTCGGTGATAACGGGCCGAAATATTTAATACAAGGCCCGAATATTGATCTTGGTCTTGTTGTCATTCAGCCTGGGCAAGAGTTTCAAAATCACTATCATACAACATGTGAAGAAGTTTTTTATGCGTTAGAAGGTGAAATAGACTTCTATGTAAATAACGAAAGAGTTCCGATTAAACAAGGTGATGTCCTGCAAGTTCGCCCTCATGAATCTCACTATCTGATTAACCATTCTGATAAACCTTTTAAAGCTGTTTTTATAAAGTCACCACATTTACCAAATAAAGATACGGTACAAACGGAAAATCCAACATTAACGAAGGAGTGATTTCGAATGACTTGGGGATTTAAAAATCGATTAAATACAATTTTACCTGATGGTAGAGCGGTTATGTTAGCAATAGATCACGGATATTTCTTAGGACCAATTCACGGACTAGAACAACCACTTGAAACAGTAAAAAACTTACTTCCTTATACAGACTCCCTCTTTTTAACGCGCGGTGTACTTAGCTCCTGTATTCCTGAAAACTGCAGTACACCGATGGTTATGCGTGTATCTGGCGGCGCTACTGTCGTTGGTAAAGATTTAGCGAATGAAACAATTGTTACACCTGTAAAAGAAGCAGTGAAGCAAAACGCAATTGGCGTTGGCGTTTCTGTTTTTGTCGGATCAGACTATGAAACACAAACTGTTTCGAATCTCGCAAATGTAGTTTCTGAAGCTCACGATTACGGCCTACCAGTACTCGGTATTACCGCAGTCGCAAAGGAATTACAAAAACGTGAAGCTCGCTTTCTAGCACTTGCTTCCCGCGTATGTGTTGAAATGGGTGCTGATATTATTAAAACGTATTACTGCGAAGGATTCGAAAAAATAACGAGCACATGCCCTGCCCCAGTTGTCATCGCGGGTGGCCCAAAACTAGATTCAATCGAAGACGCATTAAACATTACGTACAATGCACTGCAAGAAGGCGCGATCGGAGTAGACATGGGCCGAAACATATGGCAATCTGAGCACCCAGCTGCGATGATTCAAGCAATACATGGTATTGTGAAGAATAGATTGAATGTGAAAGAGGCGCTTGAACTTTATGATGATGTGAAGAATTAATGTAAAAAGACAGACTATTTATTAGTCTGTCTTTTTTGTTAAAATAAAGTAAAGGAGGAATGATTATGCGAAGAATGACTTTCGAACGTCCTACCGATCATTACGATGAACGCTTATACTCTATTGATGAAAAAATTTGCGCCCTATTAAAAGAACGAAAAGAACTTTCAGGTGATGACCCAGGTTTTCCACATGATGAAGCGATTTATAAATGGGCTAAGCAATACGAATTTTATCCAGACTATCTAAACTCATTATTCTCTTCCATGATGGATGAAGAAGAATTTAAACCTCGCGTTGAACCAACTGGCTTCAAAAAACATGTACCTGTTTTTAAAACTTATGAACATAATGGCGTCATGTATACTGTAACTTTTATTCGGCAATATGCAAATGCTAGTGTAGTTTATTTATATAGCGATTGGGATTCCACGGATGAAGATTTTATTGAAAATAAGCCTCATAGTTTCTTCCAATTATCAATAGATGATACATACGATTGCTGGTCAGAAGGTGGTGGTGGCACCGATGGACATATGAATCATCAATTCGTTATATCTCCTGTCCTTCCTGATAATTTGTCTGGAATAAGCTTACGATTTAAAGAACTCAGTATCCCGTTTAGGAAAGATCAAGCTGTGCTTGAATTTGAAATTCAGATAGACAAATAAGGTGAGACTATAATCAATCCACAAATAGTAAGATAAATAAGGTAATAAAATAAACAAGCCCCTTTCCAAACTGGATAAGGGGCTAAATATACACCTTCAAATGATTACTCTTGGTGATTACTATTAAGCTTTGAAATTTTCTTACCTTCTCTATAATCAAGACAAGACACTTCAATTAATAAGCCATTAAATACTGTAAAATAAAAACCATAACTACTACCTCGCATCGAATAAGGTTCCTTATCTATTTCAATGCCGCCTGCTACTAAACGATTATACGCTTGATCCACTTCATTTGTAGTTTCCACTAAAAAACCAATATGAAAAGCTTCCGGATACGTAACTTCCTTATTCCCTTTAAATGCTTTTGGATCACTTAGCACAAGTATAAATCCACTCTCATCACTCATAACTACAAGTGCTTTCCCTTTTTGTTCCAAAAATTGAAAATCAAAAAATGTTTCAAAGAAATGTCTCGCTTCTGATAAGTCATCAACACATAAATTTAAATGATTCAGCTTCATGTACTCATCTCCTTTTAAACAGAAGGGATATAGACTCATTTTCATAACCCTTAAATATGTAAGGCAAGATATTCAAGCGTTCCATCTAAGACTATGCTTTATAAGTCTAATATTTTTTTCTATATCCTAGAACATTTTTTTAATGAATGAAAGATTTCCTATCATTTACATCCCCCATTAATAAAAAAGAGGATACATGTTTGCTTCTACAACATGTATCCTCTGCTTGTATATTAAGACTGTTGATAAGCCGATTTCGATGATTTCACATAATAAACTGCGTGATCCACATTAATAATATGATCTGGTTTTGGTTTACCACGGCCTGCTCTATGTCCAGCTAAGTGTTCTTCACTTGTTTCCCAGTTTTTCCATGCTTCTTCAGATTCCCAGCGAATCATTACGACAACTTCTTCGTCGCCGCGTCTTACTTTTTTCACGAGAACACTTAAATCGATAAAGCCTTCAAATTTTTCAATAATACCTTCTCCAGTGAAACGTTCTACAACTATATTTGATGTACCTTCTTTTACTGTAAATGTTTTCGTTTCGATAAACATATATCCCACTCCCTCTTTGTAATACGAATACTAGTATGCTTCTATTATAATTGATTATGATAATTATTTTCAATTGTAAAGTTTTAATTTTTTGAATTATGCTGATTTCTTTTCTATCGCCTCATCTAAAAATTTGAAATATGGAAGTAACATCCCTATTAAAGATGTAACACATATAATTGCACCGATGATTACATATAGCGCTCTTACTCCCCACATTTCACTCAATATTCCCCCTACTAACACACCTAATGGCATAGCGGATCGTATAAAAAATAAACGCACTGAAAATACTTGTCCTATCATATTATTTGGGACGGTTTGTTGGCATATTGTCGTGTTATGAACATTGAAAAATGCAATACAAATCCCTGCTATTACTTCAATTATTATTGCAATGATAATACTATGATTGAATCCTAATGAAATGTATGTGAGTCCCCCTATAAACAATCCTCCGAGCATAAGTATACGCCGGCTTTTATATGTTACTTTTCCGACTAATACTGAGCCAATTACGTAGCCAAGTGGAAAACCTGCCATGAAATAACCGTACTCTGCATATCCCGCTGACAGCTCGTCTTTTATATAAGGAAGATTTGTGACCATCGTTACCCCTACTCCAAACTGCACGAAAGTAAGAAATATACCGAGCCAAACGATGATTGGTTTTGTGAAAAAATATGTAAAACCGTGAAGAAATTGTTCTAGCCACGTTTTCCGAATAGGTTGCGACGTTCTATTTTCTTTTATATAAAATAAGAAAGTGCCACTAACAAATAAACATATGCATACGAAAGATAATGTAAGTTCTGTTCCAATCAAATGAATGACTACTCCGCCTAATACTGGCGCAAGAAACATCATAAGGCGAGTCATCCCATCAATATACGCATTTGCATCTTGAAGTTGTTCTTTCCCTACAATGCTCGGTGTAATTGCTTGACTTGCAGGTGTATAAAGTGGTGTAATAAGTCCCACTACAATTTGAACAACATAAATGTGCCAAACTTCTATACTACCCGAAACTAGCATCACCAAAGGTAATAAAAATACGGACGCTCGTATCCATTGTGAAAATATCATAATCCACTTCCGGCTCCATTTATCAATAAATGGGCCACTTATTAATTGCAATATGAGTGATGGGATGAAATATAATAGCCACATACTACTTAAAGCCATTTCCGATCCTGTTAATTCATATACTAGAATTGAATTACATAACGTTCCGAAAGCCCCTCCTAATTCTGAGATTGCACTACCAATCCACATAAAAAAGAAAGAACGATTTTTCAATACACTCTTCACTATAGCTCACCAACTTTTCTCTTAAATTCCTCCCTTTATGTACATTCTTGTTGCATATTATCTATTCAAAAACGCTTCTAATTCTTTTGCTAACGACTGTACTGCTTTCTTCCTTAATACATACTTTCCGTCATGTATATCAACTAACTTCGCTGCACGTAACAATTTCAAATGATGGTGTACTGTCGATTTACCAAGCTGCAATCTTTCCGTTATTTCCTGTAATGTACGTTCTTTTTCAAACAACATTTTTACAATTCGCAATCTCGCCTCATCCCCAAGAGCCTTATGTTTTTGAACTAAAAAATAATTCGGTTCATACGGATCTTCAGGATGAATGCTTTCATTCGCAACTGGATAATGAAATACTTTCGTATCTTCAATATCTGCTTCAATATTCCACGGTCTGTACGTCATTTGCGGAATAAGAAGTACGTGATGAACACTTGGCTCTGGCATATAGTTCACTCCGCCAGTCGCCCACTCGACAAACTCTTCCGGTTTCATCTTTTTATTCATTTCATTTTTTGCTTCATAATCTCGTTTTAATATAGAAAGTATTTCTTCTTCCTCTTTCTTAATTATGCTCTCATACCAACCTGTCATTACAGTGATTAAATGAGATTTTAGCACTTGTACATCTACATCACATATAAAGCTAATATAAGTAGAAAAAAACGGATGATCCTGCGTTAATTCCTTTAGTTCATGTATTGCAGTTACATCTCTACTTGCGGCTAAACGTCTTTTCTCTTCATACTTCTCCCCTAAAAACGGTAAACATATAAATTTCAAATCTTCTTCTGAAAGTAAATCAATTTTAAAATTAAACTGCGATAAATCTTGAAAATCCTCTTTATACAATAACTGAAGCAATGCTTTCCACGTATTATGTTCTTCTACAAACTGCAAGTGTTCTCTCATCTCATTTGTTAATGATTGTCTAATTCCTTTCCATTCACTTTCAGTCTTTTCAAGAGTATCAATTAACCTTTTATGAGTAATTGCTGCAATACCAAGTGCACATTCGAAAAGTATCGAATATTTCACCTGAACGTTGTATGTTTCCCTCTTTTTACTCTTTATGTGATAGACCTCCATTTTTATCTCCTCCTTGTTTGCTATGTATTAAATTCTATTTTTATCGAATTTACCCTTCTATATTTTTAGAATTTACAAAAATATAAATTAAACCACATTCATTCTAAATTAAGAAGAATAAGAGCTTTTTTATATACAAATAATAAAGCTCAAGGAGTGGTTGACATGCATTTCATATTAAATATGTTAGGGATTTTCGTTGTCATATTAATCGTTTTCTTATGTTCGCCTAATAAAAAACATATAAAATGGAGACCAATTGTAATTCTCATCATATTGGAGCTTTTTATTACGTGGTTTATGTTAGGCACGAAACTCGGCAGTATTATCATTAATAAAATTGCGTCATTTTTCAGTTGGCTACTGGCATGCGCGAACGAAGGTATTCGCTTTGCATTTCCTTCCGCTATGGACAGTCCACACATTGATTTCTTCTTTAGTGCATTACTTCCTATCATTTTTGTTATTACTTTTTTCGATATTCTATCTTATTTCGGAATCTTAACTTGGATTATTGATAAAGTAGGTGCAGTTATTTCAAAGATTTCTCGTTTGCCAAAGTTAGAAAGTTTCTTTTCCATTCAAATGATGTTTTTAGGGAACACCGAAGCACTTGCAGTTGTTCGTGATCAATTATCTGTTTTAAAAGAAAATCGATTATTAACTTTTGGAATTATGAGTATGAGTAGCGTTAGCGGATCCATTCTTGGCGCTTATTTATCAATGGTACCAGCTACATATATTTTCAGTGCAATCCCTTTAAACTGTATTAATGCATTAATTTTAGCCAATGTATTAAATCCTGTGGAAGTTACGAAAGAAGATGATGTCGTATATACACCTTCAAAGCATGAAAAAAAGGATTTCTTTTCTACTATTTCAAACAGTATGTTAGTTGGAATGAATATGGTTATCGTTATTTTAGCCATGGTAATTGGGTATGTAGCTTTAACAGCATGTTTAAATGGGATTTTAGGCTTTTTTGTAACGGGGTTAACAATTCAAAAAATCTTCTCCATTATCTTTAGTCCTTTTGCATTTTTACTCGGTTTATCCGGCAAAGATGCTATGTATGTAGCTGAATTAATGGGAATAAAAATTACGACGAATGAATTTGTTGCTATGATGGATTTAAAATCAAACTTAAAGTCGCTACAACCGCATACGGTTGCGGTTGCAACAACATTTCTAGCTTCTTTTGCTAACTTTAGTACAGTAGGTATGATTTACGGAACTTACAATTCATTATTTGGCGGGGAAAAATCATCAGTCATCGGTAAAAATGTTTGGAAGCTTCTTGTTAGCGGGATGGCTGTTTCTTTATTAAGCGCTATGCTTGTAGGGCTTTTTGTATGGTAAATGGATATTATAATAACAAAAGACATCTCAATTAAATTGGATGTCTTTTGTTATTCTTAGCTCCGAATTTGTCCATTTCCACGAATTACATATTTTGTGGAAGTTAATGCTGGAAGCCCCATTGGTCCTCTTACGTGTAATTTTTGCGTACTGATACCAATTTCCGCTCCGAATCCAAATTCGGATCCATCTGTAAAACGAGTCGATGCATTATGATAAAGTGCCGCGGCATCTACAGAAGTAAAAAACTTGCTGACGTTTTCCTCGTTTTCAGTAATAATCGCTTCAGAATGCATAGATCCATACGTATTTATATGATGAATCGCTTCTTCAACAGTGGCAACCACTTTCACTGCTAGTGTGAGAGATAAAAACTCTGTTTCCCAGTCTTCTTCTGTCGCAAGTAAGATAGAAGTATCAATCGCCACTGCTTTATTATCACCGCGTAGCTCTACTCCTCTTTCCTTCAAAGAAGAAAACAACTCGCTACCATATTGCTCTGCCCAATTCTCATGAAGTACAATCGTCTCAATTGCATTACATACAGATGGGCGCTGTGTTTTTGCATTTATAATAATATTAAATGCCATTTGTTTATCCGCTGTTTCATCAATGAATATATGACAATTTCCCGCACCTGTTTCAAGTACTGGAACAGACGCTTCTCTCACTACTGTATCAATTAATTGTTTACCGCCTCTTGGTATAAGAACATCCAAGTACTCATTCAATGTAAACAGCTGTTTTGCACTATCTCTCGTTGTATCTTCTATGAGCTGTACACTTTCTGAAGGCAAGCTAGTTTGCTTAAGCGCCCGGTGAATAACGCTAACGATGGCTTTGTTAGAATGGATAGCAGAAGAACTACCACGTAGTATTACTGCGTTTCCTGTTTTTAAACAAATTGTAGCAGCATCAACAGTTACATTCGGTCTTGCCTCATAAATCATTCCGACAACACCAAGTGGTACGCGCATCTCCTGAATAGATAGTCCATTTGGTCGTTCCCATGCACTTACACATTCTCCAATAGGATCACGTAATTCAATTAACTGCTTAATACCCTCTGTCATATCAACAATTCGCTGTTCATTCAGCAAAAGGCGATCAAGGAGTGAATCAGAAAATCCTTTCTCCTTACCTTCTTCAATATCCCGTTTGTTTTCTTCTAAAATATAAGCTGTTTCTACTATCAACTGATTAGCAATTGCAGCAAGTGCTTCATTTTTTTGATCTGTAGTTTTAAGCACAAGTTCTCTAGCAACCTCTTTTGCTTTTATCCCCTTTGCCAACACTTCATTCATTTTCATTTCCTCCTTTTTAAAGTGAAACCCAATGATCTCTATGAATGACTTCATAACTATGTCTCTCGCCTCTTACTTGAATATCTTGGCTTTGCATACCTTTTACATCTCTTAGTTCCTCTGCACTATATGTGCATTGTCCTTTTCCTATTACGCGCCCTTGTTGCGTTACAACCTCTACAACTTCACCCACTTGGAAAAATCCTGATACATTCGTAACACCAGCTGGAAGTAAACTCTTACCATGCTGAATGATGGCAGTAGCCGCCCCAGCATCTACTTCAATTTGTCCGCTAACAAGCGAATGCAAGGCAATCCATTGCTTGTTCATCTTCATTTCTTTTTGAGGAGCATTACCAACATACGTTCCATCACCCTTACCCTTCAAAACATCTACAAACTTTTCCTGTCCACGTCCTGTCCCGATAAATACACTCACACCAAGAGAGAGTGCTGTCTTTGCAGCATCGATTTTTGATTTCATACCACCAGTCCCAAGTTTTGAGCCAGCATCTCCTGCAAGAGAAGAAATTTCTTCCGTAACTTCAGGAAGAAAATAATATTTTTTTGCATCCGCATTTTTCTGAGGATTTTTGTCATATAACCCGTTCACATCCGTAAAGATCATAAGCATATCCGCCGAAACAAGCCCGCTTACTAAAGCTGACAGCATATCATTATCACCGAACGTCAGCTCCTCTAAAGAGATGGAATCATTTTCATTAATAATTGGAAGAGCGGAACGGTTTAGTAATTCTCCTAACGTAGCGTAAGCATTACTATATTGTTCTTTTCTAGAAAAATCACTTCTCGTCAGCAAAAGTTGCGCAGTAACGATGCCATATTTACGGAATTCCTCCGTGTACGCCTGCATTAACAAACTTTGTCCGACAGCTGCTGCAGCCTGTTTCCCTTTAATCGTTACAGGTCTACTAGGATATCCTAGCGCTGAAAAACCTGCAGCGACGGCTCCAGATGTAATTAACACAACCTCGTGCCCTTCCTCTTTCAACCGAGCCAATGCGGCAACGTGATCTGAAAGCTGTTCTGTAGAGATGCCTCCGTGACTATCTGCCAAGGAACTACTTCCAATCTTTACAACAATTCGTTGTTTTTTCACCTTTTTATCCCCCAAGTCTAAAATCAAAGTTTTTATAGTTTACACTTCATTCACTTTGCAACTATATCTATTCTCATCAATGCTGCATTGAAGTATTTAAGAGCAAAATAAAAATGACCGCTTCGCCCTTAATAAAATAAAAAGGACGAAACGGTCATTGTTCCGCGGTACCACCTTAATTGATATACATAGATATCCACTTGGTGCCTATAACGCAGGCGAACGCCTAAACTTTCATTTAAGACTCGGGGATAGGTTCGATACATTCTATACGAGGAATCTTTCAGCCGGTGAATTCCACTCTCTTTCGCAAGAAGACATATGTACTAATTCCCTTCAACGATTTTCAATCTAATTTTTTTATATTATGCGATATAGTTCAATTCGGTGTCAAGAGGTATTTTTAAAAATAAATAGTGCCACAAGTGACTTGTATGAAATTATTGCCCTACTGAATGAAAATACAAATTGATATAAGTTTAACTCATATTCATAAACATAAAACCTTACATTATAGTGTATATATTTACATAATGTCGAATATAATTAATTTTTATCTTTTAGTGTTGCAAAAAGGAATATATTCTCTTAGAATGTTTCTTTATATTGCACAGGGATATTATTATTATTCTAAGATAACAATATCAAACCGATATAATTGATTATAAAAGGAGCAAGATTGAGTTATTATGGATAAACAAATTGGATTCATCGGTTGCGGAAATATGGGAATGGCTATGATTGGCGGGATGCTAAACAAAAAGATAGTGTCTTCAAATCATATTATTTGTTCAGATTTAAACACTGCTAATTTAAAAAATGCTAGTGAAAAATATGGGCTAACTACAACTACCGACAACAATAAAGTAGCTAAAAATGCTGATATTTTAATTTTATCAATTAAACCAGACCTATACGCATCAATAATTAATGAAATAAAAGAAGTAATCAAAAACGATGCTATCATCGTTACGATCGCTGCTGGTAAAAGTATTGAAAGTACTGAAAATGCCTTTAATAAAAAATTAAAAGTTGTAAGAGTAATGCCTAATACTCCTGCTCTTGTTGGAGAAGGAATGTCTGCATTATGCCCTAATGAAATGGTGACAGAAAAAGATTTAGAAGATGTACTAAACATTTTCAATAGTTTTGGTCAAACAGAGATCGTAAGTGAAAAATTAATGGATGTTGTAACATCTGTAAGTGGTTCTTCACCAGCATATGTATATATGATTATAGAAGCGATGGCAGATGCTGCTGTACTAGATGGTATGCCTAGAAATCAAGCATATAAATTCGCTGCTCAAGCTGTGTTAGGCTCTGCAAAAATGGTACTAGAAACAGGAATACATCCAGGTGAATTGAAAGATATGGTTTGTTCTCCTGGTGGAACGACAATAGAAGCTGTAGCAACATTAGAGGAAAAAGGATTACGAACAGCGATTATTTCAGCTATGCAGCGTTGTACGCAAAAGTCTGTTGAACTATCTGGTCAAACTAAAAAATAAAACTATAAAAGAGATTACGTTAGCTATGAATTCACATAATTTTAATTAAAAATTCACTACATGATAAACGGCCAAACTCATATAAAATTGAGCTTGGCCGTTCCGTTTTTAATTATATTAAAATAATTTCATTCGAATTTTCTTTAAAGGTTCTGTTTTATCCCTTACCTATTCCCTACTATGATTGTGTAATTTTATTAGAAACTAATAATTTTTCAATGCATTTCGGTAACATATCTAATAGTGTTTCAAATGCGTAGTTTACATCTAGACGTTCTGTCCATTGATGTGCATCTTTTCCTACCGGCCCCATATTTAATACTGGAACATCAAACTCTTCTAATTCCTGAAGCGGAATTGAATAACCTTTATCCCATAATGGCATATTGTCTACAAGCGAACTCATTGAATCCAGTGGATACTGCAAGCCTACATAGCTTAAATCTGAAATCCCCCCAAAATAATTTTGGTTTTCAAATGTAATCTTATGATTGTAGTGTGCATACTTTTCCATTTCTACAACCACCTCTTTTATTAAAGGATTGTTGCGTGAACTCACAGCTGGATAGTACGGCGGAGCGAAGAAAAGTACAATCATCGGTGCCTTTTCTTTACATAAAATCGCTAATTTATCTACTAAATCAATCGTTACCGCACGATCATCTTTATCTTCTCTATTTTTTATAATATTAGATTGAATATGATTTATTTTTTCTTGTCCATGTTGCTCAATTGCATATGTGATAAGCTCTTCATACGTTAATACATTTACTTTGAGATTAGGTGGTATAAATGGATTATATTTAGAAAAACGATATGCATGTTTTTCATACGACTCTTCTATTTTCTCTGCTACTTTCGTTACTTTTTGACGTAACAATGAAACTACATCTGTCATTGATTTTTCTAATAAAAACAAATTAAATAATGTAACTGCACGATGCGGAATTTGTACAGAATAATCCTCCTTTAAGTCCCTTTGAAGTAAGTTAGTTGGCGGAGGACTCGCTTCCCCTTCTACAATATCACAAAGGTCTGTGTTTAACTCTAATTCTGCTGTTATTAATGAAGCCATATAACTCCCATTTAAGCCTGCAAAAGGTTCACCTACATGTGTCTCTTTTCCATAGCAAAGAAAACCAGGTAACACTTTACCAATAGAGCCAGTGTAAATATACTTATTTTGGTCACCAGGATGTCTTGAAAACATAGGCTCTGAGTTTAAGACCGTTTTATAATCTAAGTTATGCTCTCTAGCTAAATCTAACAGTCCCGGAACAGCGGCCCTCATCCCTACAGAATTCACTTCTTCATCTGGTACAGCCAATAAAAGAACATTCCCATCGAATCTTCCTTCACATGCTTGTTCAATCATTGCCATTTGTAATGCTAGACCGCATTTCATATCCATTGTTCCTCTACCAAACAGCCATTCCCCATGTTCTATATCTTCACGCACATGCTCTGGAAGTTCATCTTTATGAGAATAAAACATAGATGTTAACTTTTTAGGATTAAATGCATCTTCTTTCCACACTCCGTAATCTTGTACATCTACAACATCAAAGTGACTTACTAGAATTACAGTATTTTTTGTACTATCTTTTTTCTTTACTAGTGCTGTAACAAAATATCGTCCGTCCCCTGTCGGATTTTTTTGTAAATGATGCGGGTTTTCTTTGAAATACTGTAATTCAGATAATTGTTCCACAACAAAGTCTGGCAATATTACTTCAGCTTCTGAACCGGTAATACTAGGAATTTCAACAAGACTGCTTAATAATTGAATCAATTGTTCTTTTGATTGCCACTTTGACATATAAATCCCCCTATTTTTCCGCATTATGAAAACGAATTCCAGTATATGAATAAAAAAATGACGACAGCTATCAAAATTATAGTTCTGATGTACTGCCGATTTTTATTGATATTTCATGAGCTGCTTGTTTTACCTTGCTAATAAGAAAAGATAGTCGATCATCATTAATACGATGACTAATTAACCCAACACTTAATGCTCCTACTACTTTATGATTAAATCCGATAATAGGTGCAGCTACTGAAGCTGTCCCTTCTGTTTTTTCACCATAACTGACAGCATATCCTTCATTTTTTATTTGCTTTATTTGATTAAGAAGAATTTGCTTTTGTTCTGGTAATGAAGAAAGTAAATGTTCTACAATATGTTCCATTTCATTCGTTTTCATATTAGCAAGCATCGTTTTATTTGCGGCACCAATTGAAAGTGGAATTTGTTCCCCTAGATTATCGATAACTCGAATTTTTAAAGGACTATCCATTCTTTCAATGATAATAGAATGTGTTCCGTTTGGAATATTTAAATAGACACTTTCTTCGACTTCAAAGGCCAACCGCTTCATCACTTCTCTTGCAACTGATCTGTAGTCTACCTTCTCCAATTGACGTAACCCTATTTCCATCCACATTGGTCCAATTTTGTACTGTTTTGTCTCTGGTATTTGTGTAACTAACCCATGCTCCATTAGAGAGTTAAGTAATCTATGTACTGTACTAACTGGGAGATGTGTTCCATCTGCTATATCAGAAATAGCCCAATACTCTTTTTCATTTGTAGAATTCAATAATTTAATAATACTTATCGCTCGATCAATGGACTGTACCATAACTCGCCTCAACTTTACTCGTAATATGTTAGTATGCTTAATTAACTATCAATTTAGCAAACATTCGAAATGAAATCAATTTATTTATTTAATTTTCTAACAATAAAAACATATCACTAACAAAGAATTGAAAACGCAAACAAAAAAATATTGACTTTTCTTTTTAATTATCTGAAAATTATAACAAGATTTCACATCACGGAATACATTCCATAATACGGAAAAACATCAAACTTTATTCTATCAACTACGAAAGTGAGGAAAACAATGGCCCAAGTAAGTAATACAAACAATGAATTAAAACGAACGATGAAAAGTAGACACTTATTCATGATTGCACTCGGTGGTGTGATTGGAACGGGGTTATTTAACGGATCTGGCTTTATAATAAGTCAAGCTGGACCTGGTGGATCCGTACTTGCCTTTATGGCCGGTGGATTATTAATGTATTTCGTTATGCTATGTCTTGGTGAACTCGCTGTAGCCATGCCTGTCTCAGGTTCTTTCCAGGAATATGCCACTAAGTTCATCAATCCTGCAACTGGCTTTACAATCGGATGGTTGTATTGGTTAAGCTGGGCGAATACGACCGGTCTTGAATTTACAACTGCCGGCATTACAATGCAGCGCTGGTTTCCTGATATTCCTGTTTGGGTTTGGTGTTTAATATTTGGCGTTACAATCTTCACTATTAACGCATTATCTGCTCGTAGTTATGCAGAAACAGAATTTTGGTTTTCAAGTATAAAAGTATCTGCCATTATCGCTTTCATTATTCTTGGCGGCGCCGCTATGTTCGGTTTTATTGATTTAAAAGGCGACGAACCCGCTCCGCTATTATCAAATTTCGTAAATCATGGTGGTTTATTCCCAAATGGACTTGCCGCTATTCTTTTAACAATGGTTACAGTCAACTATTCCTTCCAAGGTACAGAACTTGTTGGAATCGCAGCAGGTGAAAGTGAAGATCCAGCAAAAACTTTACCTCGTTCTATTAGAAATATTATATGGCGCACGATGTTTTTCTTCGTCTTAGCAATCTTTGTTCTTGTTGCTTTAATTCCTTGGGAAGAAGCTGGATTAACAAAGAGCCCATTCGTTGCTGTTTTTGATAATATCGGTATTCCATATGCAGCTGATATTATGAACTTTGTTATTCTTACTGCTGTTCTTTCTGTTGCAAACTCAGGACTATACGCTGCTACTCGAATGCTTTGGTCTTTATCAAAAAACGAAATGGCTCCAGCCTTTTTAAAGAAATTATCATCACGTGGGATTCCTCTCAACGCTTTAATCATGACGATAGCTATTTCTGCTTTTTCTCTTTTGACAAGCGTAGTAGCTGCTGAAACGGTTTACTTATGGCTCATTTCAATTTCCGGAGTCATTACCATTATTGTTTGGATGTCAATTTGTGTTTCTCAATTCTTTTTCCGCAAACATTATTTAGCAGACGGTGGAAAATTAGAAGACTTAAAATTTAAAACACCACTTTATCCACTCGTACCAATTCTTGGTTTTGGATTGTATGGCATTATATTAATCAGTCTTATTTTTATCCCAGAACAACGACTTGGAATCTATTGCACTGTACCATTTATCATCTTTTGCTATACCTACTATCACTTTAAAGTTAAGAAAAGAATATCTACTAACACTCATAGTGAAAGTAAAATTAGCGAGACTATGTAATATTTGACGATACATAAAAGACCACACGTGGCGCTTCACTTCATGTATGGTCTTTTATCGTTCCTTCTTTCATTTCTCCCTACTATTGAAAGGATTATTTATAACACTTTAAGTTCTGAATTTCTCAGATGAACTATGGGTTGAAAAGTGAGCATTTCAATACCTTCCCCCCAGATTTCAAGTTTTGCCAATGATGATGTTGAAAGTGTTAATGTAGTAAATGCTACAATACTAGCAATTATGATTTTTACTGTTCATAAGTTGATGATTCAGCTTACTATTACTGTTTTGTTTTGATATATTTAATATATATTTAAAGACAGACAGGAGTTAGATACGATGATAAAAGGTTTCGGAGGAATATTTTGGAGAACTAAGAATCTTGATGTTATAAAAAAATGGTACAGTGAAGTGTTGAAACTTGATATAGAAGATTGGAATGGGACTGTGATTAAACCCCAGTTAGGAAATGAGACCATCTTTTCTTTCTTTACTGAGAATGACAATTATTTTCCAACAGAACAACAAGTAATGTTAAATTTCCAAGTATATAATCTAAACAAGACTATAAAGCATCTTGAGAATATTGGTGTACCTCTTGAAAAGAAAGAAGAAATGAGTGAATTTGGAAAGTTTATTTGGATTAAGGATCCTGAAGGTCGATTGATTGAACTTTGGGAGAAATAGGTGATTATACTTATCTACTATTAAGTTAACAGCCGCGTTAATACAACAAGGTAAATAAAAAGTCGATTCCTTTAACTCCACAGGAAATCGATTTTTTTGTGGAGTTAAAATTCTTAGCTTTGTAATTTCGCATTTTTCAAATTCTGCCCTATGGCCATCAACTTAAGAACATTAAAAAAGATGCTATTCTTACGAAAAGAATAGTGTTTTTCATTATTTTAATATGATTTCATCTGAATTTAATGAATATATCCCCTCTCCTACAAAAGTAGTAGAATATTCATTTAAACTTGCTACCTCAGTTGGATTTATCTTATTTCAATTTCAATATAATAGTAAGTAGGTATATCGGATATAGATGTACATTACTAGGCTTATACATATTTCAACTTTAGAATTACATTCACTATTCAATTGGTAGTTACCAATAAAGAAAGGAATGATCATAATAATACAGAACATATACGAAACTCATTTACATGTAAAAAATTTAGAAAAAGCGATAAATTTCTATCAAAACAAGCTAGGATTAACGTTAGCAAGAAAACTCTCCAAAAGAAGAGTGGCTTTCTTTTGGGTCGGAGAAAATAAAAAACAAATGCTTGGACTATGGGAAGTAAATAATATCGAAGACTTTGAGCCGAGACATTTTGCTTTTGGTGTAAATTTAGAATCTTTAATGACTTCTAAATCTTGGTTAGAGGAACGTGGAATAGAAGTGATAGGAAGTCAAGGAAAAGGAAATCAAGAGCCAATTGTCCAAAGGTGGATGCCCGCTGCAAGTGTATACTTTCTAGATTGTGATGGAAATAAATTAGAATTCATTTCTATGTTACATGAGAATCCAGATGAATTAGAATATGCATCTTATTTAAGTGTATGGAATGCGGAACACCAAGAAAAATGAATGAAATTTCCATTCAAGTCTTTTCTTATTTTTAGATATAATGTTGTACTATCCCCTTTTTGCTATTAATTTCCGTCGGATTTATGAACAGTTATCATAATGGAGAATTCATGACAACTCCACTTATTAACATAATGTATTTACTGTCACCTTATATTTGTACTTACGTACGAGCAATTCCTAATCTGCTTCAATTATAATTTGAATCATTTAATTTTTCTTCTTATCTGGCATCTACTCTTTAAACAAAAACTCCCCTTAAATCGAAAATGATTAAGGGGAGTTTTATATGCGATGCAATTATAGTTCAGATTTCACCCGAACAGAAACATTATTTTTAATTATATTTTTGACATCTTTAAAGCTAACAAAATTGTTACTTTTCTCATCCCAAAGACGGAAACGTAGTGATTGTAAGCTTGTAGCAAGCGTAATCGTTGGTACATTTTTTAAAGGAAGCGTATTATTGTGTGCCTCTTCTAGTTTATAGTTAGGTACTCTTGGGCTTAAATGGTGAACATGATGGAATCCAATATTACCCGTTAGAAATTGCAAAATTTTGGGAAGCTTATAAAAAGAACTTCCTTCCACTGCCGCTTTCACATATTCCCAATCTTTATCCTCTTCAAAATAAGAATCCTCAAATGTGTGCTGTACGTAAAACAGCCAAATCCCTACTGAACCTGCTATTAAGAATATAGTACCATGTACTAACAGAAACGATTGCCACCCAATCGCCCAGCAAAGTATAGCTACTACAGCAACGATTAAAATATTTGTTAAATAAGTGTTCATACGTTCTTTTTTTCTAGCACCTTTTCGGTTAAATCTATTTTTAAGCAGGAAAACATAAATTGGGCCTAACCCAAACATAACGAATGGATTGCGATATAAACGATATGCTAAACGGAGTCTAAATGGTGCTGCTACATATTCATCTACTGTAAGCGTCCAAATATCCCCTGTACCCCTCTTATCCAAATTACCACTCGTAGCGTGGTGAATAGAATGCTCATGCCCCCACTGATCAAATGGGAATAATGTTAAAACACCCATACACGTTCCAACTATTCTATTTGCACGTCGACTTTTAAAGAATGAATAATGGGTACAATCATGAAAAATAATGAAAATCCTTGTCATAAATCCAGCGGCTAACAGTGCTGGAACTAATGTTAACCAATAAGAAACTGACAAACTTTTATAAGCAAGGTACCATAAAATAATAAATGGCACGATTGTGTTGATCAGTTGCCAAACACTTTTTTTAATCGTTGATTTTTCAAAAGGAGCAACTTGTTTTTTTAAATTTTTAGTATTTTCTAAGGTCATTGTTCTAATTCCTTTCCTTTTTGTTGCTAATTCATATTATAGCACACTATTAGTATCAGGTGTTAAAAGTAGCTATAATAAATATTTTATACTATGAAAATCTCTTTTTTCTTACTCATTACTTACAAATTTCTTACGTCCAAAATAGCTTCTATAATTGGACAGACGGAGCATTTTATGTATCAAAAAAACTTCATATTTTTCCAATAAGTACATAAAAAACAGCGAGTTTTTTCACAAGAAGAAAAAAGCTGCAATCAGTCAGTTTCACCGACTTATCGCAGCTTCTCTTCTTTTTACCTTATTTTATCGATGAAGCCAAACTGCACCTGCAGACTTGTCTTCAGCTTGGCCTACTACTTCAAACTTCAGTCCTAGCTTCGGTAACTTACGTCCTGCATCAGGAATAACGCTGTTGATGTATTGCTTAGAATCATCAAATTTTGCCACTCCTGGTAATCCTTTATAATCAAAGATACCGCGTGTTGGTGAATTTACTTTCCATGCTGGTGTTTGATCAAATGAGAATGCCGCATCGGCAATTTGATAACGCGTACTGCTCTTCACAGTAGGTTGTCCGTTTAATGTCCCTACAATTGCCTCTGGATGAGAATCTACTACTCCTAAGAACCCTTCACCTGGATGAACGCCTACCCAGTTATCTGTAAAGCTTTGATCCGCATACCATACAACCATTCCTGTATTAAATACTGGGCCACGTGCATGTTGTAACGCAGTGTCAGAACCAGCGTAATTTCTCCACTCTACATAGTAATTATGTTTTTTCTGTTCAAATCCGTTAGACACAGTAAAGCCTTTTAACGTCATTGCTGGCTGACCTTCTGCATCATCAGAGAAAACAACTTTTCCATCTACAGTTAAGGCTGCATTATCTAACGCAAATCCTTTATAAGCTACTGCAATATCTGTTAAGTACTCAAATTGCAGTTTTACTTTTTTCCCTTTGAATTGGCTTAAATCGTATGATTTATCAACCCATTTACCATCAGTTGTATCCGCGCCGCCTTTTACATCTTTTTCGCCCATTCTATCAATGCGTGTCTTCGTTCCATCTTCTGCAATCGCATATACGTCAAGGAAATCATACTTCGCTTCAAGTTCGTAAAATGCCTTATAATCGAACTTAGCATCCTTTGCATTTGTTAAGTCAAATACTGGTGTCTCAAGTGTTGTATGAATGTCATTTCCTTTTGTACTGTAATAGAACTTCTTACCAAACGCCGATTCGATATTTTTTATATCTTTGTCCGGCAAGTTAACACGAACAATTCCAGGTCGTTTAGATTTTGTAGTACTTTGATCTACATATGTTGCAACACCGATTCCTTTGCTAAGTTTGTCATAATCTACTTCAAGAATATTCGCCCAGTTCCCCTTCATATTCTTTTGGAAAAACTCTTTATTTTGTGGCGAGAAACTCGTTGGCTCTGTTCCTGCAATTTTTCCAGCCCAGCTACCACCACTCATAATAGACCATGACTCAACAGGTTCACCTTGTCCTGAGTACTTTGTATCATATTCATCTGGTAAGCCTAAATCATGGCCATACTCATGTGCAAACACACCAACTGCTCCGTCTTCAGGCTCGATTGTATAATCATATGCAGCCATCTTTCCGCCCCAGTTCGAAACAGAAGATTTCGTGCCATCAATTGCATATGGTTTTGAACCTAGTTTTGAACGATGTGACCAAATCGCATCATCTTTCAATTTACCGCCGCCAGCTTCTTGACCAACGCCAGCATGTACAACCATTAAATGATCAATAATGCCATCTGGCTCATTTTTATTTCCATCACCATCTTGATCGTATTGATCAAATTGGTCATAGTCTGCTAAATTGATTCCTTTTGCTACCGCTGCTTTTAATGCTTCTTTCACAAAATCTTTTGGTCCTAAAGGCCCCTTGTTATCATGCCCAGTACCCGCATCAGCACCATAATCTGATGCTTTTCCTGGAACAGTAAGCCACTCTGTTACAGTCCCATCAACTGTATAGCTACCACCAGATTGTTCTTCATAATATTGCTTAAATGTGTTAATCTTCGATCCATCAAATAAAGTGAATGGTTCATCACCAAATAACATTTTTTGATAATGTTCACGATTAAAGTCCTTAGAATACATGTATCCTGGCTCTTGATCAATATTGTTATGCTTAAAATCGCTAAATTCTACAAGTAAAACAAGTACTTTATCTTTTCGAACAGCTCCATTGTATTCTTCTTGCTTCGCTGATGTAGTAGGTACTTTTCCATTTAATTTCCCTGGATTCAATGCTGCACCTTGTCCAGCTACTGGGCCTACTTCAGGCTGCTGTGCCTGTTCATTTTCCTTCATTTTTGTATCTTTTACCTTTTTCATAAAATCAGAAGCTTCTTGTGTAAGACTATCTCCTGTTAAGATTTCTTTCCCAGGGTTTTCCCCTTTCTTTTTCTCAACATATTTTTCGACAGCCTTTGACGTCTCAGCTTGTGATGCAGATTGATCAATTACCCCCCGTTGTTTTAGCGCTTCTGCCAAACGCTCCTCCGGTATTAAGTGCTCATCTATTGGTAGAGATGATGTTGGTGTCTCAGCATAAGCTGCGTGACCTCCAAAAGCAAACGTACTACTTAGTACTGCTGCTGTTGTTAATACCGCTAATGGTTTTAATTTCTTTTTCTTTTTCAATGTATTTCCTCCCCAGTGTCTGCAAATTATCGTTTTTTGCCGATAACAACATAATATTCGTTATAATACGAATATTCAATCTTTTTCAACAAATAAAATGTTGAGAAATATTTTTTTATGCAGGGTGAAATACATAAGATATAAAAACAAACAGACTCTCCTATAAATAACAGTGAACTTTTATATGTTCTTAGTTACAATTAAAATCCAGTAAATCTGGGATTCATACTTTTTTAATAAAAATAAGAATTAAATATTTTCTATACTATTTAATCTATGGATTACCATATTACTCACTATTCTCATTATTACAAGCTAATAGTGGTTCGTACATCATTATAGCGTGATTCTCTGTTACATATTGATCTTCTATTAACTGTTTCTGTTGATTATATACTTTACGTTGAATCACATTATGTCGTATATAACCGCCCCAGTATGCAGGTTGAATTGAATGTTCTTTCTCATACACTTCATATTGATAAAGTTGCGGATAGACTGTTCTCCATTCACCAACTAAATATTCATCTGTCATATAAAGATGAAGTTGATACGGTTGGTCCGTTTCATTTTTAATTTGTAAATCCAAATAGTTATAGGAACAAGTTGCTCCACTCCCAAACGGTTGAGTTCGCCTAGAATCAGGAAAGACATCAAAGCTATGACGATATCGTTCTGTTACTGTCAGTGGTGTATGTAAAGTCATCCAATATATTAAATTCGAAAGCTGACAAAGACCTCCTCCAATACCTGTTTGAAAAGATCCGTAATGTAATACCATACCTTCTACATACCCTTTTTTCCTCGTAGGCTTACCTATTAAACGCCAGTAAGAAAATATTTCTCCTGGTCTAATGACGATACCATTTAGTTTTTTAACAGCAATTTTCAAATTAACAACCTTATTCTGTTGATACCACATATCTACATCTTTGAGCTTACGGAGTAATATCGTTCGGTGCTGAATTGCTGTACAAGGTAGCTTTTCTTGTTGGAACCTTTTTGCATATGTTTTTCCGTCTGATAACCACTGAATATACCTCTTTGTAGAGTAATACCACGTCCCTAGCATAATTCGATACTTAGAACGCTGTTTAGGACGTAAGTGCACTATATTCATTTTATTCCCTCTCTCTTTCTTCAAATAAATTCTAATATATCTCTAATTCAATAAACTACAGTTTTCTTAGCGGCATAATAATTTTTGTAAATAAAAAACGCAAAAAAATAATAAATTTACTCTAGTGGAGATTTTATTTTGAGGATTGCTTTCTAATTATATGAAACTGCGCTACAATACGATAAATTGAAATAAACACATTATAAATATAACGGATAACCTTAAATAAAAAATAATGAAAATTAAAGAAATTCTAAAGTATTAATATATTTTTCGTAAATATTAATTGATAATACATTAGACTTTACTATATGTATAAATTCTCTATTCTACAAAACGAAATTTTTTAATGTAAGAAAAGAATATAATTCCCCTTTAACATTTATACAAGTCTCCTCTGAAAAACTTTACAAAACAATCCGAGCCCTTATATTTAGAATGAACACAAAAAATTGCCACCAGTTAGCTTAACTGGTTGGCAATTTTTTAACGAGAATGCTTTACAAATAGTTGAATTGCTTCTTGTGGTACATAGCACTTTCCATTACTCTCTACAATAATACTTCCTAATTCATACCCTTTACCATTGATACGAATTATATTTTTGTTACCAAATAGTTGTGCTTCTACTTTATTATGTTTTACCACAAGTAACGGGTTTACTCCTTCGGTTTTGTCGGCTGTTACAGTTGCACCGATTTTCTTAAAGGCTTGCTCACTCTCTAAAAATATTTTATTCGTTACTTCTTCTAAGTTAAAGCCCATCGCTTTGGCCATCGTCTTCGCAATGTCTGTATTCTGGATTAAGCCTTCTGGTTTTTGAGGTCCATAAGAATATAAGAATACATCCTCACCTGTATGTCCTCCTGTCGTAAAGCCGATATTTGCACGATTAGCCAATAATGTAGTAAGGATTCGTCCTACATCCATTTTCTTTTTTTCCGCTTTTAATTTTTCTTTTTCATCATGAGTTAGATTATCCAAACCGTATAGTTTAGCTACATCTTCTACATTTGATAAATCAGATTTCAGTTTATTTATAGTTCCTTCAAGTGTCATTTTCGCCTTTTTCAATGGATCAATGTATGCAGAAACCGGTGTAGTATTGTATCCTTTTGTCGTATTCCTATTCCCTATAGAGATGCCGCTGTTACCATGATCAGTTAAAGCGATAAGCATCGTATCCCCATCTTTCTTCGCAAATTGTAACGCCTTTGCTACCGCTTCATCAAATGCCAATACATCGCTAATAATCCCAATCGGATCATTAGCATGAGCTGCCCAATCTGGCTTACTACCTTCTACGAATAAAAAAAAGCCATCTTTATCTTTTGATAATGTTTGAATTGCTTTTTCTGTCATTTGAGAAAGTGTCGGTTGTTCTGGATTTGTTGCTATACGATCCATATCAAACGCAAGAGCATGATGTGAGAAAGAGCCCCAAATTTTATTAGATTTGGAGTTCAATAACGCATCTTTCGTTTCAACAAAATCGTATCCTTTGTCTTGAATCACCTTTACTAAATTTTCACCATCTTTTCGGATTCCATTACTTTTTATAGGTAGAAGCGCCGCTTTTCCCCCGCCTAATACGACATCTATATTTTGATATACTTGCTGCTTCGCAATTACGTTAAATTGCTTGCGATTGACATGGTGAGCTGAGAATCCCGCCGGAGTAGCATGCTGAATTTCAGATGTAGCAACAATTCCCGTTGCACGACCAGTACGTTTTGCACCTTCTAATACGTTTGCGACCGGCCGTAACTTGTCCTCTTCTTTTATTGGCTTTAAGCTAGGTGAATTTACAATAGAAGGTAGTACACCTACATATCCTGAATTCGATTTATTTCCAGTTGCTAATGCTGTTGCTGCTGGCGCTGAGTCTGTAATAGCTGATTCCGCCGAAAACGTACGAACACCTCCTGTTACAATTTGATCTAACGTAAGCGGTGCCCCTTTATACCAGCGAGCCAATGTTGTCGCCGTTGAACTAGTCCCGTCCATAACCATCATAATTATATTTTTAGGCTGATGTTCTACTTTTTTCACCTTAGCTTTGGCCGCATGATAATTCATCATACTTTCCGTACTTAATACGCTTACTATTATAGCTGCCACTAATAGCAACTTTTTTATCTTCACACCATAATTCAACATGATTGTTCCTCCATAAACTTTGCATTCATTTAAATACACCTTATTTCCTTTTCCATTCCAAAACCTACATATGTTTTATTAGTTCCCAATTCTCATAAAGCTAACAATAGTTACCTTCTCTTTCTTTAATTAAATATCGGTATGTTTCATCTATCTTATAAAAAAGATTTAGCATTCTTTTCATTAATTACTTGTTTAACAATAAATCCTCGATTAAAAGAAATAAAAATTTATTGTTAAACAATAAATTTCATGTTAAATTAATAAGATATTAAATAAATGAGGTGCTTTTTATGAAACAAGGATCCACACTCTTTTTAAAGACCGTTGTGATTCTGATCGGAATCCCTGTTCTTGCTATGTGCATTTTTTTAGTCCCTAAAATAGGAAATTTCGCCGCAGAATTATATCCAGATATTGCATATATTAAATATCTTGTATTTATCAACTTATACGCAACAGCACTACCTTATTACTTCGCACTGTACCAAACATTTAAGCTTTTAAACTATATTGATAAAAACAACGCATTTTCAGAGTTATCTGTTAAATCTTTAAAAAATATTAAGTACAGCGCATTGGCAATTAGTGTATTATATGTATTAGGTATGCCACTTTTCTATCTTGTGGCAGAGAGAGATGACGCCCCTGGCATTATTATTATCGGAATGATTATGATTTTTGCTTCAATGGTAATCGCGGTCTTTGCTGCCGTTCTCCAAAGACTATTAAAAGATGCTATAGATATAAAATCAGAAAATGATTTAACGGTCTGAGGTGAATAATATGGCAATTATCATTAATATTGATGTAATGTTAGCGAAAAGAAAAATGAGTGTAACAGAGCTTTCGGAGAAGGTTGGAATTACAATGGCTAACCTTTCTATTTTGAAAAACGGAAAAGCAAAAGCAGTTCGGTTTTCAACTTTAGAAGCAATATGTAAAGCATTAGAATGCCAACCGGGTGATATTTTAGAATATCAACCTGAAGAAACCGAATAAAAAGAGTCCTTCATACGAGAAGGACTCTTTTTATTACACATTACGGCGCAAAACTAATTTGACCAGTAAACAATAGGATAATTGCTATGATCCAAAATATAAAAAATGATGAGGACAGTATTAATGAAAGAATAGCAATTCCCTTCTTCTCTGTTCTTTTCGTCATTGTGATTATTGAAAGCATGATACCTACACCTGTCAGGGCAATTGTAATATAATCTCCAACTATATTACCTGCATTCGCTATCCTTGTTGGCGTTATAAACACGAATAGAAAACACAAAATACCGATGAGTAAAGATATATAGCTTATTATACTGTACTTCTTTTTAGGAACTATTTCTGTTTTCATACTAACCCCACCCCTTCTATATAGCTATGAGTTCATATTAACACGAATAACCATAATTTGGTTAAAACATAAAAAAGATAAAGTGGACGCTATCACTTTATCCTTCAGTTTATTTCTATCTAACAATTAACCTGGCTACTTCTTTAATAAAGATGGACGGACATTCTTTAACTCCTAGCAATTTTTATATACAGAAAATAAAATGAAATAGTTCTAAAAAATAAAGACTGTACCTTTAAAATGAAATATACAGTCTTAAATACTAACTTATTTTATAAAGAAAACTCTCTATTTATCACTACCTTAAAAAACTCCGAGTGATGTGATAAAGAATAATCCGCTACATCACAATTACCTTGAAACATACATGTTGAAATACCTAATTCTTTTGCAGGTAATAAATCTAATTCTCTATCTCCAATAGCTAAATCAATATTGTATTTTTTATGCAGATGATTATAAGCCAAAGAGTTCGGCTTTCGAGGAAAGCCATCGTCAATTGTAACCATATCTACGAAGTATTTTTCCCAGCCGTAATATTTTAAAATGGCCATAACCCCTTTCCTATGTTTATGGGTCATAATCACATTTTTATTTGCAAATTTCAAAACCTCTTCGACACCCGCAAAAGGTTCCATATCTTTTGGAGTAAATTTCCCCTTCAAAACTTTAATTTTTTCTTCCTGCTCGCATGAAATATTATAATATTGAATTGCATGAGAGTATGATATTTTTAAGTTTTTGTATATTTCTTGTTTTTCTACTGAATCACCTAATATTTCAGAAAGCATCATTGTATATGCAGGATACGTATCAAATAACGTCCCATCAAAATCCCATAAAATATTCATTCTATTCACCTTCTATTTTCAAATCATTCAATGACTAAATCCGCCCTATCCTTCGGCAATTCCATTTCTAAGTAATAATCCTCTGCTTTCCAATACCTATTTTCAAACTTTGAAAGGTTTTTCTGCGTTTTTTCACTCTCACGTAGAAACCTTGTCTCTCTTGGACAGTCCAAATAGACCATATAATGAAAGAAATCTCTCCATTCTTTTCGCTGTAGAAAGACTCCTTCAATAACAATTACGCCTACAATAGGAATCTGTACTTTTTTCATTTCACATGAGTCTGTTTCCTCTTGATAAAAAGGCAAAGTCAGTTTTGTCTCATGTTGTAACTTCTGAAAAAACTTCTGCCTCAAGTATGGAATATCCCACTGTAAACAATAATACTCATACCATTCTTCATATCCTGTATGATAGCGTTTATTACGCTCCACTATGTGATCATCAATATGAAAAATATGAAACGGAATGCCTTCTTGTTTCATATTTTCTTTTAAATTTGCTACGAATGTTGTTTTTCCAGATCGACTTAAACCATCTATACCTAAAATGAATCTATTTTCCCTATGCTTCTTCATAATCTTTATAAGTTCGTTTGTGCTCATTACTTCTTCCACTCTTCTTTTAATAAAGAATATAAAATAGTATCATGAGCAACTCCATTTTGAATCATATGTTTTCGAAGTAATCCTTCTTCTTGAAACCCTGCTTTACTTAATAATTTTTGAGAAGCTTTATTTTCTACATATACAACAGCAGCAATTCTTATAAGTTGCAATGTTTCAAACCCGTAAGCTAAAATCGCCTGTAACGCTTCCGTTGCGTACCCTTGTCCCCAATATGTATCATCTAATTCATAACCAATTTCAGCTCGTCTATGATGATTGTTAATTAAATGAAATCCACACGTCCCAATTAATTGGCCCGTCCCTTTTTTCTCGATTCCCCAGCGAAATACACTTCCTTCTTCATAACGATTTTTAAACGTTTGAATCGTTGTTTTCGCTTGCTCAATATTTTGGAAAGAATCCATTCCGAAATAACGTATAACAGATTCTTTCGAAAAATAACGGAACATCGTTTCCGCATCTAATAGTGTAAGTTCTCTTAAGAATAAACGTTCTGTTTCTAGTTTCGGAAATCCCATCTCTCTTTCTCCCTCTATTCTAATGAACTACAAATTTCAATATAATTTCCATCTGGATCAGCAATGTAAGAAATTGTTTGTCCCCACGGTTTTACAATAGGTTCAACTAAAATCTTAATACCTTGTTCTCTAAATTGCTCAATCGTTTCTTGTACATTCTCAACAACGAATCCTAATTCGAAATGAGAAGACTGTAATTCACCTTCTGTAAGCGGTAGTCCTGTTAATTCTTTCACATCTTGCCGCGTATTCATCGCTAAAATGGTAGTTCCAGTATTAAATTCAATATATGTACCGTGCTCTGCTTTTATAGGTAACTGTAAAATATCTTTATAGAATTTTAAACATTCCTCAAACTTTTCTACATATAAAATGATGTACTTCATTTTCAAATCCATTTTACATCCCCCTTTATATCTACCCCTAAAATTTCGACAAAAGTCTCATAAAAACCTTGTTCTTTGTAGTAATGAGCAAAAAAAATGAGGCCGATTTCTCGGCCCCCCAGCTTATTGGCATAAAACAGGAGATTTGGTTTGGACATAACCAGTTCGTACTTTTATTATATTTTATTTTTTCTGAATTTTAAATACATTAAACACCTATTTATATTGAGAAAGTTTTTTGCTTGCATAAAATTAAAGAGTTTAAGAAATGATACAAATGGAGGTGTATACATATGGAACCAATGCTATGTCCAAGTTGTAAAACGAACCGTACTCGCTTTAATATTCTTGAGCAACAAGTAAAACCAGTCAAATTAAATCCACAAACTGGTCAAGTAGAAGAAGAATATACAAATGACACGATGAATGCTTTTCATATGGCCTATCAAGGACCTACTTATCGCGTCCAATGCGCTGTATGTGGGCTTGTTGAAAACCCAGAACAATTTATTAAACCTGCTCAAAATCAGTCTTTCTAATAAAAACATTATTATCCCTTATAGAAATAGATTTTTCTATAAGGGATTTTTCCGTTTAATAACTTAATTAAAAATGTGTTTCTTCCTTATTATATGTTAAACTTCGCACTCTTTTAGAAATGTTTACATAAGAGAGGTAAAACAAACAATAAAAAGATAACGCTTCCATCAATATTTCTACTATTAACTTGTCATATAGTCATCTTTTACTTTTGGATCTTCGATTGGGAGAAAATAACGATTCCTTACGATCTAACAATATGGATTGTTTCTACTATTTGTAGTCTTTTACTTTACTACCATTTTTAAAATCAAAAATCTAATAAATTAATATTAATTGCTAGTTCGTTATTGTTGATTATTTCTTCTTCATTTATGATTTTTTTAGGTGTTGTTACTGATATTATCTTTGTAACTGTTAGTTCTATGAATTAAAAAGTTGGTCTTTTATTATATAAAAAAGAATGAACAAAAAATATATATATAGAAATTAGAGAAGTTGATTCCCATCAATATATATCTTCTCTAAGAATATCACTCTTTGTTAAAATATTTCCTTTTTTAACTTTTTAATCTTCCTAAATAAATTAATAAACGCATATAAATATATACAAACTAAAAACCCTACCATACCTTTATATAATCCTGATTCTGATACTCCAAGAAAACATAAGTAAAGCACTGGAATTAACATTACAAACATAATTGCAACGAACTGTATCAATTCAACAAGTTTTTGTATCTTCGTTTCTTTGTCTGAATAAATATCAGGTAACTCATTTTCCTCTTCTACTTCTTTACAAAAGTAATTCCACTTCGCAAAACTCGTTACATGTTTCCAACCACACATTTCATATATTTCGATATATTCTTTTTGTTTTTCTGTCGAATCCTTATACTCTAATCTAAAGTCTGCTTTATATACTACATCTTTCGGCTCAGTTTTCTTAAACCTATACATTACGTTATACTTTTGTAACGCCCAGCCTTGTTGATGCATTTTACGTAAATACGCTTCTTCTTTTTCTAAGCTCCATACTGCGAAAGGTTTGAATATCTTCTTTGTCTCCATCTTCCATTCACTCCCCTAATATACTGTTTCCATTCTTTACAGACCGCTGTAATCTGTTGTACTCCAGTTCCAGCACTTCTCTCCCAAACGGCGTTAACTCATAGCACTTCTTTCTATCTGTAGAGGCAACTTCAACAATTAACTTCTCTTTTAGTAACTTCGTCGTATTCCCGTATAAAGTACCAGGACCAAGCTTTACTTCCCCATTTGTCATCTCTTCTACCATTTGCATAATTCCATATCCGTGCATTGGTTTCACTAGTGATAACAGTATGTAATATGTCGCCTCAGTTAACGGAATATATTTTTGCGCCTTCGCATTCATTATAACTACCTCCGATGCATCGCCTTATGATATATCGACTTGCGATACATCATATATCGATATTGTATAATCATATTCCAAAATATGCAAGAGTAATTTAATAATTAAATATCCATTTCTTTGAATTAAAAAACCATACAAATTTTCTGAATAATTTGTTAAAATATAGAAATATTAGCTCTTTTATAATGAAAGGAATGGTACATATGATACATAAATTGAAAGAAAACATCGGATCTGTGTTTGTTGGGAAAGAAAATGTTATTGATCTACTGCTCGTTTCACTTCTTGCTGATGGACATGCACTACTCGAAGACGTGCCTGGTACTGGGAAAACGTTACTGGCGAAAACCATTTCCAAAAGTATTGGTGGTAGTTTTTCTCGCGTTCAATTCACCCCTGATGTACTTCCAAGTGATGTAACAGGTATTGAATACTTCAACCCAAAAACAAGCGAATTCGAATTAAGAATTGGACCGGTTATGACAAACATTTTGCTAGCAGATGAAATTAACCGTGCAATGCCGAGAACGCAGTCGAGTTTGTTAGAAGCGATGGAAGAACGACAAGTGACGCTCGAAAAAAAATCTACGCCTCTGCCGAAACCGTTCTTTGTTATTGCGACGCAAAACCCAATCGAATCACAAGGGACTTTCCCTCTTCCAGATGCACAGCTTGATCGCTTTTTAATGACGATTTCAATTGGTTATCCAACTCCTAAAGATGAGTTACAAATGATGCGACGTTTTCGGAACGATTTACCATTAGAAAGTGTCACATCTGTCATCTCATTAGAAGATATTTTAGAAGCTCAAAAACGAGTAAAAGAAATATTTGTTTCGGAACCGTTAGAACATTACATTATTAAACTTGCTCATGCTACAAGAAATCATGATTATATCGCTAACGGTGTAAGCCCACGTGCCACATTAGCTTTAGTACGTGCTGTTCAAGCTTTAGCCTTTTTACATGGGAGAGAATATTGCACACCAGAAGATATACAATTGTTAGTTCCTTCTGTTTGGAATCACCGTATCGTCTTATCAATGGAAGGTGCATTACGTACGACAAAAAATGATATTATGCAAAGTATTTTAAAAGAAGTTGATGTACCCGTGGAGATTGAGCAAGCATGAATGGACAGCGCGTTGTAACTGTACCTTTATTTTTTCAACTTCATATTATTCAACTAACCGTTCCAATCGCGTTACTTTTCACATTCTTTTTCCCGCAACGAATGCTTATGTTTCTCTTTTTCTTCTATTATATATTTGCGATTTTTATTTATAAATATGTCGCTTTCATAGAGAAGAAGTTTCAAATCATAAATGAGAAACAAACTACACGGCTTTTTCCTGAGGAATCTGGACAGTTTTTTATTCATTTAAAAAATGGAGCCAGCATACCGCTCGTTAATGGTGTTTGTTACTTTCATTTAAATTCGTCCCTTATACCGCATAAAGAGCAAGGCATTGAACAAATATCAAAAACGTTATTCTCTTTCCCATTTTCACAACCTGCACATTCGGCACAAAAATGGGATTTAACATTAACCGCTACGAAGCGTGGGGTGTTTCAAATTGAACAGTTTGAATGTGTATTAAAAGATCCATTTCATCTATTAACTGTACATTTACCTGTTTTTGATAAATTAAGGACTGAAATTATTGTGTATCCTTCTCCTAAAGAAGTAGCAGGTTTGCAAGAACTTCAGCAACTTTTAATCGGATCCTATCAAACGAATTTTTCTTTTTACAATGACGAAACATCTATTATAGGTGTAAAACGCTATGAACGTGAATCATTCCGTTCTATTCATTGGAAGGCATCTGCTAAAATGCAGGAATTACAAGCGAAGCAATATGAACCTGTAAAAAATTATAGTTGGACGATTTGTCTTTCTTTAGCTGCCGATCGTGGATTTGGTTGGAAAGATAATGTTGAAGATTTAATTTCATTCGCAACATACATTTGCCAATATGCAACGAAGCATCAAATACCGTTTGAATTATTTATTAGTGTATTAGCAGAAGGTGGTGCATTACATTTATCGTTACATGAAGGGCAAACGCAATATGCAAAAGCTTTAGAAGAATTAGCCCGTATTTCAGATGATAGTACGTTACTTCCGAAACAAGGATTCCTTCATTATGTAACGAGAAAGAGAGAACGATCGTCTACAATGATATACATTGGTTTACAAAGAAATGAACTCCCTCTTCTCTCGCAGCCAACGTTTCTCATTACTAGTGAAGGGATGGTGGAATCGGTTGAAAACTTGGCTATATCACATTCATGATTTCATTCTGCTCCTCCTGCTTTCATTATTAACAGAAAGAGATGAACTAATTAGTATTGCAATATTTTTAACAACAGGCTATATTGGAGTATTTCTTATTCATAAATTTATGCAGAAAAAAACAACAGGATTTGTAATACTTTTAGTTCTTCAAATCGTTCTTTTCTCTTTATTTTTACCTTTTTCTCTTTTTGGCACAATCATATTACCACTATTTTTCTTTATCGTACATGTGGTCGGACCTGGATATCCAGTTCAAAAATCTTTAGGTGGTATTGTATGGTTTGTCGTTTCAGTTATATTTTATGCACCCTTTCCACCGTTGTGGAAACTATTAATGTTAGCCTTGCATCTTATGATTACATTTTGGTTAACCGGGGCAAATCGCAAACAACAACTATTACGTTTTGCTTCTATCATTACGATTGGCTTAATGAGTATATTAATTGTTCAAATATTTCCTTTCATTCGACTTATTTTTGGTTTTATAACGGAAGTAGTCGCATTAGGCGTCGGCTATGCTTTAATGCCATTAATTAAAGCAGCGGAATTAAAAGATACTGAAGATGTTTGGGCAAATAAAGGACATCTCTTAAAACCAAAAATTGAAGACGGAAAAAAAATTCCTGATTTTGATCCAATACTCATAAATAGCGCTACAATAATAGTCTGTACAGCTATCGCTATTTACGTCGTTTGGAAAATAGTAAAAAAACGAAAACATTTAAGTTTACCAAATATGCACGTCTTCGAATCTACTATCATTACTGATAAAGAAGGAATGAGCCAAAATCGTTTTAAACGAAATAAACCGCCACATAACGAAATTCGGAAGGAAATTTTCAAGCTAGAGAGTAAGTTAACCCCTCCTTTAAATAGAAAACGGGGAGAAACTGTTGAGGCTTGGCTAGAAAGAATACATGATGAAGAAGATGTAAATATTCAAAGTGATATTATTATAGATGCTTATAATACGGTGCGTTATTCAAATGGTAAAAGCATTGTACTTCTGCATGAATTTAAGGAAGAGATTCATAAGCTTTATGCATATCAAAAACATTTGAAGAAAAGAAAGAAATAAGACAACAAAAGACTCCTATTTTTTCATTCATGTGCTCAGTTTAGGGAGAGAAAAATGCTAATAACCATTAGAAATAACACAATAATTTGTATGTATTTCGCATTATAAATAGCAAACTAAAACGCTCAGAAAATATTCTGAGCGTTTTCATTTCCTTCTTCAACTAAAGTACCAGTTAGTACAAAAAGCTATTTCACCATTTGTATT
>NZ_JAKUFQ010000040.1:0-46166 GCF_022663475.1 Bacillus cereus group sp. BfR-BA-01382 | reverse complement strand
CAGTAGTAGAAATTAAAATAGAAAATAAGAAATTGCCAGATCCGACTGGGCAATTTGAAATTGAAAAAGTTGATGATAAGGATAGTGAATTAAAGCTAAAAGGCGCTGTATTTCAAGTGTTAGATAAAGAAGGGAAAGAAGTTAGTAGATTAATAACGGATGAAAAAGGAAAGGTAATTTCCAACCAATTAGCAATTGGAAAGTATACGATTAAAGAAATAAAAGCACCGAACGGATACATGTTACTTAGGGATCCAATAGAAATAGAAATAGAAATTACAGAAGCAGTAAAGACACAAAAAATAACAGTGAAAAATGCGAAGAATAATTGGGTAATTCCTAATACTGGTGGGAGCGGAACAACAATTTTTTACGTAATTGGTATTATGCTAATGTTTGCTGTGCTATATTTCTGTAAGAAAAATCGTATATTATGAACTAATTTTATAGAGTTAGACAGATCGTTGCGTTAGAGAGTTTTAGGACATGAGTTCGGTATTGTACTGGACTCATGGTACTAAATTTGTTAAAGGAGGAAGGATAATAGTAAACATAGAATATATTAATGAATTAAAATATTTAAGAGGTGAACATGGTGGCAATAAAACAAGACGAAATTAAAGTAGTTGCCGGAGCTGGAGTGTTTAATAATAATCCAGGTTGGATTCAAACGCAAGAAGATGAACTTAACTTACTAGATAAAGCTACGTGGGAAGAAAGATTTGAATACAACTCTATTTCAGCTATTTTAGCTGAGCATGTATGGGAACACCTTACTTTTTAAGAAGGTGTAAGAGCAGCTGAAATTTGTTATGAATTTTTAAAACCATCTGGTCATATTCGGTGCGGAGTCCCTGATGCATTCTTTCAGGATGAGGCATATCAAAATATAGTTCAAATAGGGGGACCCGGTCCGAAAGATCATCCAGCAGCAAGTCATAAAATCGTTCATAATTATATAACATTAACGGAAATGTTTGAAACTGCTGGATTCGAGGTAGTTTTACTTGAATATTGTGATGAAAATGGTCGGTTTTATTACAACGAATGGGATGCAAACGACGGTGTTATTTTCCGTTCGAAAAGGTATGATTCTAGAAATAAAGGCGATAAACTTGGTTTTCCATCGCTAATTGTCGATGCGATTAAGCGTTAATCATTCAACAAAACAGGAGTTAATCCTATGATTTCATAAGTCGCAAATGCGGCTTTTTTATTTGTACGCAAATCTATATTTAATTTTCAATATTATATAACTCGATTTAGAAAATATTTAAGTTTTTCTCAGCACCATTTACTTTAAATTAACACTTCGCTGACATAAATATTTATTTTATATTTATATTCGTGTAAAATGAGATGAGAACATATATTCTATATAAGGAGGCAATTAAAATGATAGCTGAAATTGGGAAACTAACTGGTGGATATATTGTAAAATTTGAACGCGAATTTCCATATACGGTAGAGGAAGTTTGGTCTGTATTAACAGAAAACAGTAAGCTGAAAAAATGGATGTCCAATTTACAGATTGAAAGCCTTAAAACTGGTGGAATAATAAAGTTCGACATGATGGACGGTTCATTCATAAACATTGATATTTTAGAGTGTCAACTAAACTCAGTACTTGAATTTACTTGGGATAAAGACCGTGTCCGATTTGAAATACATAAAGAGGAAAATGGTACTCTTTTATTCCTAAAAGAGTACATTCATGAATTAACAGATCATACACCGAGAGATATAGCTGGTTGGCATATTTGTTTAAATCTTTTTTCTTACGTTTTAGAAGGAGAAGAGAAAGAATTTTCTAAAGATGAATGGCAACAGTGGTTTGAAATATACAAGGATAAGTTCATGAAGTGAGAGGATAATTGCATAATAGGTAATATTCATTATGTAATTATTATATTGTAAAAATGCTTTTGTGAATAAATAAGAATAGAGGTTAATATGAAAGTAAATCAATTAATTGCTAATAACATAAATAAATTAGATGCAACTATACCGTTTAATAAATCGTTTGGAATTGCTGGTTTATCTGGATCGGGTAAAACAACTTTTTGCCAAACAATTGGTGAAGAATCAAAAAAACGATTAGTTTCTTTATTGCCAAAGGCTGAATATCAATATTTATTTCCTAACATTATGGAAACAAATTTTAGTGCCATTAAGATGGAAGAAATACCTTTAGTACTTTTTCTAGGAAAATCATCGATTTCGTCTAATCCGCGTTCAACGATTGGTACTCATACTGGTGTTTTTACAGAGGTTCGGGAAAAACTTGCTGAGGTATTTAATCTTTCTCCAGAGGTCTTTTCATTTAATAATCAATTAGGCTGGTGTACTGGTTGTAAAGGCCGTGGTACTACAAAAAATGTTGAGTGTAAAAAATGTAAGGGAAAACGTTATAGTGAAGAAATTGAACAACATGAAATTGATTTGTTGGACAAGCCACATTCAATCTCAAATATTAATGATTTAAGTATTGAATCTATTCTTTCACTAGCAAAAGAGTTAAATATTAGTGAAGAAAAACAGCATATACTGCAAAATATTATTAATATGAACATTGGTTATTTAACATTAAATCGAATTATGGGTACGTTATCAGGTGGAGAGTTAACACGACTTTATTTGGCCGAATTCATGGCAGTAAGTGAAAATGCTGTAATTATTATTGATGAGATTTCAGTTGGACTTGATCATGAAACTTTATTACAAATTTTAGAAGAGATTAAACGATTAGGGTGTAAAAATCAAATTTGGCTTATTGATCATTCAGATACAGTACTAGATACAACTGATGAGCAATTGTTCTTTGGATCTGGTAGCGGAAAATATGGCGGGAAAATTGTGGAAGAATCACCAAGACCAAAGTCAATACTGTGGGATCGAAATAAAGAAATACCAACAGAATATTATACATTCTATGATTTATATTGCCGTAATATCCAAATGGCTGAGTTTCAAATTCCTAAAAACAGGCTTGTAACAGTTACAGGAGAATCAGGATGTGGGAAATCTACACTTGTCAACGAATGTCTAGCTACAGATTTTTTGAAACGATATCCAAAAGATAAATTAGTTATGGTAGGACAAGACCGAAATCAATCAATTACAAGTCGATCAACTGTAGCAACTTTCCTAGATATTAAAAAGAAACTGACAAAGTATAGTGAAGACATTGATGATATTTTTGAGCGCTCGATTGAGGATATTATTGATGAACTTCCAAATGAAGATATCGCTTATAAACGTTTGAGCCTACTAATTAAATTAGGGCTTGGCTATTTAACATTAGAGAGAAAAACACAAACATTATCGACAGGTGAGTTTCAATGTGTTCATTTAGTTTCGGAATTATTTGCAAACACTAGAAATCCACATACATTATTTATTTTTGATGAGCCTTCAAAAGGTTTATCACAAAATATTTTGAATCAATTTATCGATAGTATTAGAGGTATTCTGCAAGATGAATCAGTTTCGATCATTATGATTGAGCATAATCGTTACATGTTAGAAAGCTCTGATTATATAGTTGATTTTGGAAAAAGGCAGAATGAATCTATAGAGCATTTGGATGTTGTCAATCATGAGGATTACTATCGTCAAAAAAGTAATGTGAATAGCACAGAGAAAATACACATCTCTTCAATGCTTAAGCAGAAAAAAGGGGTTCACTATTTAGAAGAAAATCATATTAACTATTTTAAAAATGCCGAAAATATTTATAAGGGCGGTATTTTAAAAAGTTTATCATCAATGGCTAGGTTAATTTATGGTGAATATGAATCTGATACAATCGCACCTGTTATTGCTATTGATCTTGAAAGACATTTATATAGTCAATATAGTTTCTTATATGAGATTGGTGGATTAATTAATCATATTGTAGCTGCTCATCCAATTAATAAAGATACGAGAAGTTTTGATTTCTATTCACAGGACAATCATTGTCCATCTTGTTCTGGACGTCTTCAAATTGAAGTTTTTGATAAAGATATTGCCATTCAAGATAAAAGTGTTCCATTTTGGGATGGGCTATTCGATCCAGAAATCATGAAGGTATTAAAATTTTATCAGCATGAAAAAATAGAATTTCTATTCGAAGAAATAAAAAATGAGCTTGATCACGATTTGTCAAAGAGCTATAATGATATGTCAGAAGAAGAAAAGCATACGTTTTGGTACGGGTATTTTGAAAAATCATTTTATGATAAAAAAGGAAAGACACGCAGAACATGGGTAGGATTTAATACAATTATTGGTGGATATATTGTTATTTCAAAAGCACCTATTAAAGAAGAAATTAAAAGTTCAAAAAAAATGATGAAATGTCCAATTTGCGAGGGGACGGTTTTAAATCATCATAAACCACTTAAATTTGATAACGTAGATATTCGTGAAATAATTAATCAGCCTATTAATGAAGTAGTGAAAACAGTTGGTGATTTACCGACACTTGTTAAATTGAAGTCTATTGTTGGTGGCGATATGGTATTGACAGAAGATGTTTCTTTATTGCCAAGAAAAGCACAAGTTGCACTGAAGATGTTTGAATTAGAACAAGCAAGCTTTTCAAACTATGAAATGGTGTTACAAAATGTCTTACCATTCTGGGGTGAAATAAAAGGAAATATCGAATCCATTAGTGTTAATAATCAAGTAACTGTTTGTGATTTCCCTAATGTTTATGAAACGAGAGAAAACATTATAGATAAGTATTTCACAAATGGTAAATATAAAAAACTTACGTATGTATACGAAGCGTTTGGATACAAAAAAATAGTTACCCAAATTAATAAAATTAAAAAAAGTAATCCATGTCCATTTTGTAAAGGTAAGAAAGTGATAACCGAAGATAATCTACATGATGGTGTCTTTAAACTAACAATTCCATGTGTAACTTGTAATGCAAGTGGTATTAATGACGAAGGGTTAAAAGAAGTTGTCGAGGGCGTGGATGTACAAACGTGGTTAACTGGAAAAGTTAGTGATGTTGTGGATGAGAGCTTATTAACAGAAGCTGTTGGGCAAATACCAATTTTTAATCGTATTCGTGAGTTGGATAAACGAGATATGATGGCGGTTTATGAATGTCTTGAGAAAAATAACTAATGGTTATCAATTGCAGTAGTCATAAAAACAGGAATATAGGTTTTTAATTATATAAATATAACATGTTAAATTATTATTTAAATCGTTAAAAATAGTTGACCCTCACATAATGTCATTGTTTATGATGAAGTTGAGCTTCAAAGTAGATGTAACTTATAGGAGGAAATCATGTTTAAAATAGGGGATTTTTCGAAACTATCTTCCATTAGTATACGTATGTTGAGACACTACGATAAAGTGGAATTATTACAACCAGTAAAAGTCGATGAGCAGAGTGGATATCGATTTTATTCAGCTGACCAATTAAAAAAAGTAAATCAAATTCAAACATTAAAAGCTATGGGGTTTAATATTGCTACCATCAAAGAAATAATAGAATGCGATAATATAGATAGCATAAAAGAGCAATTTTTAAATCGTAGTGCTCAAATTAAAGAAGACATGAATAACCTCCAAAAACAATTACGTCTCCTCGAAGACTCAATGAAAACGATGAGAGAGGATGTTGTTGAGATGAATTATCATGTTTCAATAAAAGAAATTCCAGAAAGAACTGTAGCTAGTGTTAGAAAGATTATTCCATCGTATAATTGCGAAGGTGATTTATGGAGTGTATTAATGCAAGAAATTCAAATGGAAAATATTAGTATTGCCCATCCGAGTTATAGTATTGCGGTTTTCCATGATCGTGAATACAAAGAAAATGATGTAGATATAGAAATACAGCTAAGTATTCTAGGTAAGCACGAAAATACAAAAGACGTTACATTTAAAAATATGAAATCAACCAATATAGCTTCTATAACAGTTAATGGAAGTTATGAACAGATGACAGCTGTAAATGAGGCTGCGGCAAAATGGATTGAGACAGAAGGTTACAAATTAGCAGGCCCGATGTTTAATATTTATCATGTGAGCCCAGCGATGGAATCGGATCCTAATAAGTGGGTTACAGAAGTTTGTTATCCAGTTAAATAATGATAAAGAAAAAAGGCATTAATTATATGCCTTTTTTCTTTGGAAACTTATCCATAAATATCAAGACAAATTACTTCGAGATTCGATTCGTCAACTACTAGCACAATTTTATTTGCAAATGTACAAAATGAGCGGATTGTAATGAATCATCTAAAAACCAACCAGTTGGTACTAAAGTAATGTAATCATCTATTTGGAAATTTCAGCAATGTTTAAATGAGCAACAAAAGCCACCGTAATAAGGGGCTTTTGTCTTAAATAATTTAATGATATGTGTACCCTCCATCAGGAAACAATACATTACCCGTAGTAAAACTATTTTGCATTAAATATAGGACAGTATGTGCAATTTCATCATTATATCCAGCTCGTTGTACAAGTGAAAGAGATTTATAAGCTTCGTAAGCAACTAGTCTATTTTCATTTTGTTCATTTTCTTTTTGTATTGTTCCAGGAGAAACCACATTAACTCTAATAGGAGCTAATTCCACAGCTAAAGCCTTCCCTAAACTTTCAATAGCACCATTGCAAGCTCCATAAGCAGGTGCGCCTTTAAGTGGTCTTTGACTAAATGCACCGGACATTAACACGATAGATCCAGAGTTTGAAAGAAAAGGAATTGCATATTTTACGGCATAATATTGAGGCCAAAACTTTCCGATGAAGCTACTTTCAGCAATTTCCTCTGTAGAGGTAATTGGTCCAAGTGTGTAAGAGGCTCCCGGTGTGAATAAATGATCAAAGTTCCCAACTGTCTTGAAAAAAATTTGTAATTGCTCTTTATTTTGATTATCCAATATATAAGTTTGAAGATGATTGCTATTTATTAATTTTTTAGCAACTTTTAATTTTTCTTCCGAACGCCCTGCAATAATAACATGTGCTCCTTGTTCAATTACTTGTTTTGCCGTTGCCAATCCAATACCAGAACTCCCGCCAATGATAACAATACGACTATTTTCTAATGTAGTAATAGACATATTTTAGCCACTCCTTTAATAAAAAATTTAGAATATAACTGTGCTATGCTTTTATTATTCGCTAAAAGGGAGCAAGTGAAAAGTACGCACTTTATATGTACATAGTCGTAAATTTCGTACTAATCGCTATTTATGCGGATAAGTAATTGGAAAAATCGCTAAATATGGTTTATCCCGCATTAACGGGCAGTAAAACTCTCACCTCAAAGTTAGGAAAATGCAAGGAAGTTAGGTAAGAGATCAATTGCCCGTAAAAGCCCGATTGGTTCAACTAATAATCAGTTTGGGATGAACAAAACCCTCACTGATTAAAGTTTCACTTTATGATATCTGAGGAGAGGTGAGAAAAATGGATTTACAAGAACCGAAGTTAAAAGGGGTAATAGCAACATTACAAATAATCGGTGGGAAATGGAAGCCACTCATTTTGTTTATTTTGCTAACAGATGGAATGAAACGTTTTGGTGAATTAAAGCGATTGATACCAGATATATCTCAAGGGACGTTAGCGAAGCAATTACGTGAATTAGAGCAAGATCAACTAATAAAACGCGAAATTTATCAAGAAATACCACCTAAAGTAGAATATAGCTTAACTGAACATGGAAAAACAGTCAGTACTGTTTTGGATAGTATGTGTAGTTGGGGAAGAGGGCATTTAGAATATATAGATAAAGATAAACCATAAAAATGTTATGTAAACTTATTGTAGTGTGAAGGGAAATATTGTTTTAATAATTTGTAATTTATAATATATAATTAAGGAGTGTCGTAGGTTATTATACATATTTAATTTATTTTTACAAAGGGGAAGTAATAAGATGAACGAATTAGAGTATAAAAGCTTCTATGATAAAGTAGGAAGATTAAATGGATGGGATTTTAGTAAAATAAAATGTGAAACTGTAGGAGATACATGGGACTTTTATAGTGAGGTAAAAGAAAGGTGTAAACCATCACATATTTTACTTGATGTTGGTACAGGGGGAGGAGAAAATGTACTTAACATAGCATCATCAGCTAAATTGTTGATTGGAATTGATAATTCTAACGGCATGATTGCAACGGCACATTCTAACTTGAAAAAATCAGGTGTACAAAATGTTGAGTTTCTTCAAATGGGTTCTGAAGCTTTAACATTTCCACATGCACATTTTGATATTGCTTCAAGTTGTCATGCCCCGTTTCTGGCATCTGAGTTAGCGAAAGTAATGAAAAAGGGTGCCTTTTTCTTAACACAACAAGTAAGTGAGAATGATAAATTAAACCTGAAAGAAGCATTTGGTAGAGGGCAATGCTTAGGTGAACGGGATGGTACTTTAAAAGAAAAGTATATGAATGAACTTATTAGTGCAGGATTTGATCTCGTGCAAGTACGTGAATATGATGTTACTGATTATTACAGTAGGTCTGAAGATCTCATTTTCTTATTAAAACATACCCCTATTATTCCTAGATTCGGAGAACAGGAAGAGGATTTTACTATTTTACAAAAGTTCATTGATACGTATAGTTTTGAAAAAGGGATTCGTACTAATTCAAAAAGATTTATGATTATTGCTGTTAAATTATAATATATTTTAGTGTAAAAGCTGCTTTTCATTTAAAGAAAAGCAGCTTTTTGTGTGGAAAAGAATACAGGAAATACTTGAAAATAATAGAAATAAATAAAGTGTAAATTAAAAAATCAAAATATGGAGGATAAATGTTTTGAAACGTTACTATATTAGCAATGAAAAAATAAATGTACATATTACTGAATGGGGGAATAATGACAAGCCCGTTATCTTTTGTTTACATGGATTAGGTAGTACGAGTTTAAGATTTATAGAAATTGCTGTAAAGGATCTAGGGATCGAAATGGATAATAAAGTATGGTGGCATGCCAGGGGAAATACAGCTAGTAATATAATAAGAGGTATGCATAAAGATGAAACTATAGATATATATGAGAAGCTACCGGCTAATATTGTATTACTTCGAGCTACAGTCCCACAAGTTTGGGCGGATTATAGAGATAAGACAGTAAATGTTTTTAAAGAGAAAACGGACAGTATAGTAAAAGTAATTCCTGATACTACACATATGTTGCACTGGGATAAACCAGAAATTGTTATAGCAGAAATAAAAAATAATTGGAGCTAACATATTCATACTAAAGTTGTAGTTTCTACATGAAAAATCCATCCTTCCGTTTGATTTTATCTATTTATAAGTGTAATACAATACGAATAGATAATAAGAAACAAGGGGGAATGTAACGTGATTACACATATATTAGATATAAAATTACAAACGGTTTCCATAGAAGGGGTAAAACAAGTTTATAGGGACATATTATCTTTTCCAATAAAAAAAGAAACAGAATCATTTATTCAATTTAAAGTAACACCGTACACTACAATTAGTTTTCAAGAATTATATGAACCAATTGCACCTGCGCACTTTGCTTTTGAGATTCCATATTCAAAATTTCATGAAGTTGCAAGATGGCTTGAAAAGTCTGGATTACTCATTGTAAAATGGAAAGATGGTCATACAATTGATGAAGAGAGCGGCCGATTCAACTTATATTTCAGAGATGGCGATGGAAATCTTCTCGAAATTATCGCGCATAGTTATGTTAAAGAAGATGTATTAGTACCACACTCACCTTTAAACATTTTATACGTAAGGGAAATTGGTCTTCCTGTTAAAAGTGTACCTGTTTTTACGGAATGGTTAAAATCAAATCTAAATATGAAAACGATGGAAGATGGGGATATTTTTAACTTTGTTATAGGTGGCACTGCATATATCGTCGCGACTTGGTGGCAGAGACCTTGGATTCCAATCGCAATGAAAGCTTTACCACCGAAAGTTCATGTTTCTTTCGGAACACCGGATTCAGCATTTTTACAGCACATCCAAAATAACTTTAAGAAAAATAATGTTCCCTTTGAATGTAAACATAATGAAGTATCATTTATTGAGCAGGGATATTCATTTTCTATTGTGTATACACCAGAGTTTCATTCCAATATTCCTAAAGAACTAAACTTACCACTTTCTATTTAAGGATAGAAAGTGGTAAGTTTTTTATATCTTCGTGAAGAAGGTTTTCGTTATGATTAGAGTGAATGCAAAGAAAAGGATTAAGCGTTATTCAAACTTATTTTAAGGAGAGAAATGAAGTGAATCTAGGTAATCCAATTGCAAAAGGGAATACTGCAGAAATTTATTTAACTGATGATAAGGTTGTAAAATTATTTAAAGATTACCTCCCAGATACAGAGTCTATGAATGAAGCAAAAAAACAAAAATATGCTTATTCATGCGGGCTGCCAGCTCCAAACGTATTCGAAGTGACAAAGATACAAAATAGACAGGCAATTATTATGGAACATGTAAAAGGGGACAACATTGGTGATCTTCTGCTTAATAATTTAAATGAGGCAGAGCGTTATATCGGCCTTTGTGTTAATGAGCAAAAAAAGATCCATGCTATACATGTGAATACAGATGAAATGGAGTTAATGAGGGAAAGGTTAGAGCGTCAAATTAAATCTGTGCATAAATTGGATGAACGCAAAAAGAAGGATATATTACAAAAATTAGAATCTATTACATTTGATTTTAGGCTATGTCATGGAGATTTTCATCCATTTAATTTGATTTTGAGTAAGGAAGAGAAAGTGAAAGTTATAGATTGGGTAGATGCTAGTTCAGGTGATATTCGCGCAGATGTATTTCGAACATACTTGTTGTACTCACAATCTTCGGTAGAATTAGCTGAGATGTATTTACATATATATTGCAGTCGTACCGGCATATCAAGAGATGAAGTTTTTCAATGGGCTCCTATTATTATTGCAGCTAGATTTTCTGAAAAAGTATCACCGCAAAATGAAGTGTATTTGAAAAGATTATTGAATCAGTATTTATAAGTCATAAAAAAGGTTGTCAGCTAATTAATAAATGCTGTTGTTTAACCAAAGTTTCCTTGTAGTTAAACAACAGTATTCTTAAATATTGATATAGGTATTCTTATTTTCGATCTTCATCCTATAAAGGTTCATAATCCGTACTTGTTCCTCCGTTAATTCATCTTTATCCCAATACATATGCATTAAGCTATATTCAAAAATCTCCTTTAATTTAATAAATAACGGAAACTTGTCTTTCATCTCTTTTGGTAGCTCATTTTCCTCTTGGTAGCCTTCAAATAGTGCTTTTGTAATAGAATACTCATAGTCAACGATATTCCCATTTCCAGCAAATGAATATTCTATTGCACTATAAATAGGAACGGCTAAATCGAATATGTAAAAATGTTTTTCGCAGTCTTGAAAATCTATCATTGTTAAGTTTGAATTATTTTCGACTAAAATGTTTTCTAACCATAAATCTCCGTGTATTAAGCCGTAATTTGAAGGGGATTTTGGTAGCTCTTTTATGGAAGTTAAAACGTCAGATGCAATTTCTCTTATTGTATTTTCTTCTTTAGGGATATATTTAAGAAAATTATATTCTTCATTTTCATACCAATCGTTTATATGTTTTACTGGTTTAATCTTTTCAAAGCTTTTAGATATACGATGTAATTTTCCAATTTGTTTACCAAGTTTTTTAAATATATTAGAATTCCATTCAGACCTTGGTAAATGTATACCAGGAGCAGCTTTATATAATACAGCAAAAATCTCCTTGTCTAATGTGAATTTTTCTACAAAATTCCCTTGTAATGAAGGGATTATTGGTGGAACACCTAAACCATTTTGATATAAAAAATTTGTATATAAAACTTCCTCTATCTGTTCTTCATATGTTTTGTAGTTTGTAATTCTACTGAAGTATGTACCTTGTTCTGTAAGACATTCATACATCTCATTTGTTATTGGCTTAATGTTAATAAAATTCAACGGATACTGTTCATTTATGAATTGAAGTATTTCTTTTTCTAGCTTGTTCATTGAAACGTCCTTTCCAAACCTTAATTTTTTAACTTGGGAATTAAAAGAATTTTATTTTATAAAATTCGTGTTTAATTTTTGAAATCCTTTAAAATGAAATATGATGTAAATTGACCTTTAATAATTAGTAAGGTGTTGCCAACATACTCATTAACGCTAAATTGAAAAATGAATAGAAGGTATGACAAAATAAGATAGATGAAAAAATATAAAATTAATACTTATATATAGATTATAAAGACTTTAGAGAAAGGCTCATGTTATAAAACACAAGAAATATCAAAAGAAAGAAACGCACTTCTCCTATACTTTTAAATAAGGAGTGAAGGAAATGAATGAACATATACAGCAGATGATTAATTGGATTGAGAGCAATTTAAAAAAGAGATTTTCATTAGATGAATTATCTCGTTACATGGGGTATTCTCCTTATTATTGCTCTTTTAAATTTCATCAAGTAACGGGTTTCAGTATTAGACGTTATATTCTTCTTAGAAGGTTGTATTTATCTACGGAGGATTTAAAGAATGGTAGGAAGATAATTGAGGTCGCATTGGATTACGATTACTCTTCCCAAGAGGTTTATAGTAGAAGTTTTAAAAATGTTTTTGGAATGAATCCAAGAGAATACCAACTTAACAAAATGCCTATTCAATCATTTGTTAAACTAAATTTAAATAAAGAAGGGGCGTTTAATATGAATATTTCTAGAAAAATAGAGGTTGAGCAGTTACGAAATAGGAAGAGTGAGCTATTTGATAAAGAGGTACTTAACATATTAAATGGTCAAGTTATGTATGAAGAATTTAAAAACGAAAAGCTAATGGGTGATTCTGATTATGCACCATTTAATGAGGCAATGTGTGTGAACTCGGCTACTACTCAAGTTTTTAATGAAGAGTTTATTAAAACAAGAGCGAAAGGACATAACAGTTCAGTAGAAAGTTATATAAAAAAGGTTATAGATCCGTTAGAAAACCTTTTTACGAAAAAGTATAAATGTATTGTTCTATGGTTTGGTGAAGATATGTTTTGCCAAATGAACCTACTTACCATACTTTCTCACCTTGAACAGTCTGCTTATGAAGGGAAGGTATACTTAAATAGCTTTAGAGAGGATGAATTTAAAGTAAATCAAATTGAACTTGAATTGGGGAATTACTCTTCTATATACAATGAAGTATTAGTAAACCATAAAAAGACCTCTCATAAGGTACCACCTGTAATGTATCAGGCTATAGACTTATTTTTAGAAATGTTAACAGAAGATAATGCAGTAATGAAATTCATCTCTAAAAATAAAGATTTATCAACTCGTGAATTATTAATAAAGTTGTTTTATCTTTTTCCAACAATCGGATATGGAGATACTCAGTACATAGAGCTGATTAATAAAATAAAGAAGAAAGCTACACCAAAAATATAGGTGCAGCTTTCTTCTTATAATTGCTCAAGTAATTCTAATTCTTTTTCTACAAATAGCATTAGTTCTTTAATTGTTTCACCAGAAAAATCAAAACGAATACCGGCTGCATCATACACTTCTTTTATAGATTGCGAGCTTCCTAGTGATAATGCCTTTTTATAATTTTCTAGCGCTTGCTTAGGATCCTCTTTATATTGTTTATACATTTGTAATGCACCAAGTTGGGCGATCGCATATTCAATATAATAAAATGGTACTTCAAAAATATGGAGTACAGGTAACCAACTCGTTGCTATCCAGTTTTCGTAGCCATCAATATGTATGACGCTAGACTGATAATGTTTTTGAAGTTGTAAGTATTTTTCATTTCTTTCTTCAGAAGTATGACTTGGATTTTCATACAGCCAGTGTTGAAATTGATCGACAATAAGCATAATAGGTAAATATGAAATAACATCTTTAAAGAAATTAATTTTTGCTTGTTTTAAATCTTTTTTGTCTGTATAGAAGGTATCCCAATAATTAAGCGAGAATAACTCCATTGTCATACTGGCTAGCTCAGCTGTTTCAGCTGGAATTTCTATATACTGTCGTAATTTTAATGGTTTTATGAGTTCGTTATGAATACTATGACCCATTTCATGTATAAAAGTGACAATATCATCTTGTGTATAATTTAAGTTCATAAAAATATAAGATAATTGTGAAGTTGGTAAGTACTCACAAAAGCCACCAGCTGCTTTTCCTTTGCGGCTTGTTAAATCAAGACAATTGTGTTTATACATTCGGTTTAAAAGTGCTGAAAATTCAACATCTAGTTTATTAAAGATATGAGTGCTCTTTTCAATTAAATCATTTTCATTTGCAATAGGTTTAAGTACTTTTTGATCTGGAGTTACAGCTGATACATCCCACGGGCGAAGCGTATCAACTTGCAGTTTATCTTTTTTCTCTAGCAATATTTTATCTTTAAGAGGCACAACATACTTACGTATGGATTCAGCTAGTTCATAGCAATCTTTCGCTGAATAATCAAAACGCTCGTATTTTTTGAACATATAATCGCGATAATTCTCTAGTTGAATATTTTTTGCTTTTTGATGGCGAATTTCAATTAATTGATTTAATATGTTTTGGAGTTCTTTTTCAACAGATAAAAATTGTTCAGAAATAATGGTTTTTGCCTTTTTACGGGTGTCACGATTCGAATCTTGTAAATAGGATTGTAATTCTGTTATCGTTTTTTCTTCTCCGTCCCAAATTCCACTTAATCCTCCAGTGATTTCAAAGTACTCTGTGATTAATTTGTCTTCCTTTATTTCTAATTCGATATTTTCCTCACAAAATAACTTTTGAGCGTTTTTTATTTTTGTATCTAATAAACCATATACGTTAGAATCTAATTCCATTCGAAAAGGTGACTCTAAATATTTATTATCCAATAAATTTTGGTACCGCTTTAAAAGTGGCTTTACAAATTGTTGATCATGTTCAAAAGTATCCTTTATTTCTTCATCATCCGTATTACATTGAAAGGCGATGTAATGTGATCTTAATTGTTCTTCGATGTCCCAAATTACTTTTGACTGCTCTTTTAACCAATTTTCAAGGTCTAGTTTTGAAGAAATCATTTTATTTAATAAAGTCGAAAGAGTTTTTTCCAATTGTAGTACATTACTAATATCAATCGTATTTACACGTTGCATTATATATCCCTCACTTTTTATTTATTCATAGAGATATTCTATTTATTAATTGTAATTCCCTTGTTAAGTGGGGTAAATGTGAAATAATGTTAAATTTAAATAATTAAAGAAAGTATTTATATGTCAAAGTAAAAAGTTTATCGTAAATGAAAATATATGGAGGGGTGCTGCATGAGAAAGGGAAAGAAGTTACTTGTATTTTTATTTCCACTTGTTTTATCCCGCATTAACGGGCAGTAAGATCCCCACCTCAAAATTCAGCGAAAGAAGTTAGGTGGGGGGATCAACTGCCCGTAAAAGCCCGATTGGTTCAACTAATAATCATTGGGGATGAACAAAACCCCCAATGATTAAAGTTTCACTTTATTATGTGCCTGTGAGAATGAGATTGAAGATGCTAAAAGTGAAGAGTCTATAGTGATGGATATTGCTACAGCGCCGCGGTAAAGGAGGAATCTTTTTTTAGTGCTGCTATAAGAGATGAAAAAGAAAGAATATTAGATTTAGAGATTGCTGATAGCGAAGATAGTAACGAAATAAAAAATGATATTAATAAAAGATTGGTGATACAAGGTGTAACGTCTTATAAAATCAATATAACTCAAAGAAATAGAGAAGTTGTAAAGGCAGAGAGTAGATGGAATCAAGTTTTTGGACATATATTTGATGACGTATTCAGAAAAAATGGATATGAAGGGTTTGGTATTCAGCAAATAAATTATAAAAAGAATCAACCTGTTACCATTGATATAAAAACTAAGCTTAGCGATGATGAAGTAGGGGCGAGAGAACTTGGACAGAAAATAGAAAAAGAAGTTGAAGGGGTACTTAAAACAGAAGCAGTAAAGAAATGGATTGAAAATGATTCATATGCTATTGGGATTTACGATATAGATGATCGGAAAATTAACTAATTGAGGAATGAATGCTATATGAATAGAGAACCGATGTAATTAAATATAGAATTGCTGGAGGAGGTGTAATATGTATAAGTATTTACATATTTTAAATGACATAGAAAATATGATTCAAAATGGAGAAATAAAAGAAGGGAAGAAATTACCGTCTATACGGTCACTCGTTACGCAATATGAATGTAATAAGGCAACAGTTATACGTGCGCTTCATGAATTAGAAAAGCGTCACATTATATATTCTGTCCCTCAAAGTGGATACTACGTTGTTAAGAAATCTGGGAGTACCATAGAAAATAACGAGATAATTGATTTCGCTTCTTCAGCACCAGATCCAGATGTTTTCCCATATTTAGATTTTCAGCATTGCATTAATAAGGCTATTGATACTTATAAAAATGATTTGTTCGTATACGGAACACCGAAAGGGTTACCATCTTTAATTCCAGTCATTCAAAAACAGTTGGCAAATTATCAAGTGTTCACGAAAGAAGACAATATTTTTATAACGTCAGGTGTGCAGCAGGCGCTTGCTATATTAACTTCTATACCATTTCCGAATGGAAATGAAACTGTATTAATTGAACAGCCAACATATCATCTATATATTGATTATCTAGAAATAAATAAAGTTCCTGTAATCGGTATTAAACGTACGAATGAAGGTATCGATTTGAATGAATTGGAGCAAATATTTCAAACTGGAAAAATAAAATTCTTTTATACGATACCGAGATATCATCATCCGCTTGGAACTTCTTATTCTAAAGATGAGAAAGAAAAAATCGCACTATTGGCTAAGAAATACAATGTATTTATAGTGGAAGATGATTATTTAGCAGATTTAGAAACTGATTCAAAAGCAGATCCGTTATATAGCTTGGATAATTGTAGTCATGTCATATATTTGAAAAGTTATTCGAAGATTATTTTTCCTGGTTTACGGGTTGGAGTTGCAGTCATCCCACCATCCATTGCAAATGTTTTCTATACATACAAAAAGATACTAGATATTGATAGTCCGATGATTTCTCAAGCGGCTTTAGAAATTTATATAAAGAGCGGTATGTTTGAACGTCATAAAAGTAAAATTAATTCTTCCTACTACAATAGATCAATAAAACTAGCAGAAACATTAGAAAAAGTGCAAAATGAAGATCAATCATTATTTACATATAATAGACAAAACACATTTGGAATACACACTTGTTTAGAAATGCAGAAAAACACAGTTACAGAAACACTTATACAAAAATTAGGTGACATGCAAATAAGTGTCGATACTATTGATAAGAATTATATGAGGAATTTTCCTAAAGAAAAACTGTTAAAGTTAAATGTTTCGAATGTAAAAGAAGATAAGATTGAAGAAGGTATTCGTAAAGTAATTGAGGAAATCAACCAATCAAGACACTTGAATTTTCAGTTTAGAAAAGAATAATTTGAATTAGGAGGTTTGTTGTGAGGCGCCAAATAATTCTCTTGTTTGTGTGTGCCGCTATAATAATTGGAGCTATAGTTGTGACTAAATATTATAAAAAAGATGACCAATGCATCGCGGTTGGTAAGTATTCAAGAGGTATTATCGTAGATCAAAATAACGAACCTATATCTAATGTGAAAATATATGAAGATTCAATTGAAGAAAGTAAGGAACGCAGTATTTCAAATGCACAAGGTGAATTTGAAATACTAGATGGGGTTTGTGGTGAGATTGTTTTACAATTAGTTACTCCAGATGGAGAAATCTATACGAGAAAATATGATAGTAAGTATATACCACAAGTAATAGAACTGAGTTATAAAAAGTAAGGGGAATTACATGTAACCATTACAAGGAACTGAGTTTAATTAATATTTTTTAGAGCACTCAATAGCTGAGTGCTCTTTTTATTTATGACATAATTGTTTAAAATGGAAATAAACTACCAATTAATGATACTCTTAAAGTATAGCTTTTATTTTGAATAGGAGGGCGATGGAGTCTATGGGGGTACGTATAGTCGATGATTTACAGCAATTATCATTGTTACTTATGTTTTTAAGTACACTCATATTTTACAGATACTTAAAGAAGGTTAAACGAGAGAGAAAACTGACTGGCTTTGAATGGACAATGTATTTTGTCACTCAATTTGCTACATTAATTTGGGCAATTACTTATTTTATTAAACATTTAGCTGAATCATAAATACTAATCAATCTAGTTTACTGTTATCTATTTGGGATATAAATATAGTCCGTATCTAAATCAATGACAACATTGCTAGTGACGTCTTCTTGTAGTAACTTTGGATTTTTTTTGTAATAATATCGTACACAAAATAAGCGTAGCAGATCCTCATTAGATATCTCTTCATTTCTTACATTTAAATACATCGTTATTAATTCGTTAATAGAACAGTTACGGCCAATAACATACTCGTTTATTCTATATCCATCAAATTCAATTATCATGTTATCACTGTTGGGTGCTAGCCAACGTTATAGCTTTAATTTTGGATGAATCTATTATACATTGTTTGAAATTTAGTGAGAATATATTTTTATAAAGTGAGAGGATATGAATGGAACAGTATAAGTTAGTTTTAGAAGGTGCGAAACAACTTAAGTGGGAACCGGGTAAAATTAGATCCATACAGGACGATGAAATTATTGTTAAAACAATTGCAGGAGCTATAAGCATTGGGGCCGAGTTACCACAGTATAATGGATCCGATGTTACGGATACGAATCCTTTTTATCCAAGAAAAACTGGATATGAAAGTTATGGTGAAGTGATTGAAGTTGGTAATAAAGTAACACATGTAAACGTAGGCGATAAAGTAGTTTTTTTTTATGGACATGAAACAATAGGGATAGTTAAGGGGCATAAAGTAATTCGAGTGCCTAGTTCTATACAACCTAAAGTTGCTTTATTATCTATTCTTTCGTGTGATGCCGCTAAAGGAGTATTGAAACTAAACCCGCAACAGGATGAAAAAGTACTTATAACTGGAATGGGAGTTATTGGTTTACTCGCTTGTTATTTCTTAAAATACTATGTAGGCGTTGAGCACGTGGATGTTGTTGAGCCTAATAAAAATAGAAGAGATTTTGCAAAGAATTTTGGTGCGAAAAACATATATGATTCAGAAGAAAAAATAATAGAAACATATAATTATGGTTTCGAATGTTCTGCTACAAATAGTGGATTTCATGCATTGCAAAAAGCTCTTAAAACTAATGGACAAATATGTATACTTTCTGATGGTAATAATGAAATTATCGCATCAGACGGGATAAGCTCGTTTATACATGTTGAAGATGCTGCAAGAGCTACTATGCTAGCCCTTAATTGGCCTTCAGGAATCGTAAATATTGTAGATAATTATCCAGCAACTAGTAAAGAATGGTTACCAATATATGCAGCAGCGATAGGGGCACCTCAGCCTAAAGTTCAAGATGGGAAAAATAGTTGGGAAAGAGGAGCTTCCAATAATAAGGCACGTAAAGAGTATGGTTGGATACCTTTATTTCCATCATGGTCTGAAGGATTTAACAACTTAATAGGTAAGTAAAACACACCTTTAATGGGAATGATAGTAAAATACACCATTAAAGGATTGGGTAGTTATGAATATAATTTTGGAAAGTATTATATTAACTTTTACTGGAATAATTGTTTTGAAAATGACAGGTAGTACATCTGCCAGCCAAATGACAAGAGCTGAAATCATTATAGTTGTATCAATTGGCCGTATTATTGTAGAACCTGTATTAAGTAGAAAAGTAGTCCCATCTATATTTGCGGCTATCATATTTGCAAGCATATTACTTATCATTCATTTCTTTGAATTGAAATCAAGGAAGGTGGAACAATTCCTAAATGGAAGTAGCATTATAATTGTTGAAAACGGAGAGATTGTAAAAGAGAATTTGATGCAGGCAAAAATGTCGGAACAACAACTTTATATGCAATTAAGAGAAAAAGGGATTCATGACGTAAAGAGTTTACAGCAAGTTACAGCGGAACCGAATGGGCGTATTGGTTATCAATTAATAAAAGAAGCACAACCAATAACTTTAGAAATGTTAGAAAAAGTATTAGATCGGTACAATATAAAAAGATAATTTCTCATGAGAAACAGCCAATACTACCAAAAAAATATTGGCTGTTTTTTTATTTTCTATAAACGTAAGGATTAATAAAATAGGGTAGATTTTTAACCAATCTTTATATTAGATATGGGCTTATTATTATGCTATATTCAATGGAGCTACGATGACTAAGGTAAGTGGTATAAGTAGAAGAAAAAACTGTATAGCAAATACAAAAATGCTTTTAATTTGATACTAAAAATGGATTGAAAATAAGGAGATAGATACATAATGGAATTTTGGGAATCAAGTTTTATTGAAAAACAAACGATGTGGGGATTTGAACCTACAGAATCTGCAATTTGTACAAAAGATTTTTTCCTTGAAAAGAACGTTAAGGATATATTAGTTCCTGGTATTGGATATGGAAGAAATGCAAAGGTTTTTATCGATAATGGTATAAATGTAACAGGTATTGAGATTTCAAAAACAGCCATTAATTTAGCAATGCAAAATGGCCTAGAAGATATTAGTATCTATCACGGTTCGGTAAATGAGATGCCTTTTAATAACAAATCATATGAGGGTATATATAGTCATGCACTTCTACATTTGTTGAATAAGCAAGAGAGAGAGCAATTTATTAAAGGTTGTTATAATCAGCTAAAACCAGGTGGATATATGGTTTTCACAACTGTTTCTCAAAAAGCCCCAATGTTTGGGAAGGGGAAACAGTTGGATAAAGACTATTTCGAAATAATGGAAGGCATAAAAATGTTCTTCTATAATTCTGAATCTATAAAACGAGATTTTAATAAATATGGACTAGTACAAGTTTCCGAAATTGATGAACCAAATAAGAACATGGAGAATAAACCTTCAATAAATTTCTTAATGATAAAATGCCAGACAGAACTATAAATAAAAGTTTTTAAATATTTCTAAAGATATTTATATATTGATTATGCACAAATATAAAGGACAAGCATATAGTATAAATACCTCTTAACTTTAAGTAACCTTAACTTTCGTTAATAGGGTATCTCAAAATCCCCGAAAAGAGCACTTGCGGAAACAAGTGCTCTTTTATTTGGAATTTTAAACCATAAATATTGCATAAAATGTTAAACTTGAAAAGAGTACTTTTTTTATTTAAAACTGTAGTATATGAATGGAGTGTTATTGAATGCAAACAAGAAAAGCATATCTATATGTATTTGACACGATGTCTGATTGGGAATACGGACATTTAATTGCTGAACTTAATACAGGAAGATATTTCAAAAAAGATGTAGCGCCTTTTAAAGTAGTAACAGTTGGAATAAATAAAGAAACGATTATTTCAATGGGGGGCTTGAATATAAAGCCGGATATTTCCCTAGATGAATGTATCCTTGAGAGTAACGGTCTATTAATTTTACCTGGAGGGAATACTTGGAGTGAAGAAATACATAAACCTATTTTGAAAAAAGGTGGTGAAGCCTTAAGGCTTGGTACAATTGTGGCTGCCATTTGCGGTGCAACTATAGGTCTTGCAAATTACGGTTACTTGGATTCTATAAATCACACAAGTAATAATTTAGATTATATGAAAATGGTTTGTCCTACTTATAAAGGAGAAAATTTTTATGAAGTAGGACCTGTAGCATCCAGTGAAAATCTTATTACTGCATCGGGTGTAGCACCTCTAGAATTTGCCATGGAAGTATTAAGGAAATTAGATGTATTTGCGCCGGATACACTTCATTCATGGTATAAATTGAATGAGACTCATGAAGTGGAATATTTCTTCCAGTTAATGAATTCAATTAATAGCTGAGTAGTATTTCGAATGAAAATTATATTTTAGATAATGCGAAAACTAATAACAAAATAAAAGGTAAGGGTATTCCTATGAATATATGAGGAAATATTCTTACTTTTTATAGTGTTATTTCTGAACGACAAACGTAATGGCATTTGTTTTTAATTGAACGTGTCTTTCATTACGAACTATATTATAAGCTAATTCCTTTATTTCAACTTTTAGTTTTTTCCATTCTTTATAAATGCTTTTTAAAGCACTTATCATTTCTTCGGTTGAAAGATTAATTTCAATTAAAGCTTCTAATTCTTCATTCGTTATTGAATCAATTTCTTGTATGTTAGAGTTAATAATTAAACAATTAATACCGCCGTTTTTTGTACCTCTTTTCATAGATTGGAGTACATTTTTAAAATCTTCTTCTGATTTGACATGTTCCAAACTTGATACTGCAACGATATAGTCATAAGTATTAGATCTAATATGATAGTTTTCAATTGCTGCTTGTTCTGTTTTTATAACCTCGAATACGTCATGTTCTTTGCTATAAATTTGTAGCTTTGTTAAAGCGGAATCAAGTAAATCAACACATGTAACAGTTCCGCTAGCATTTTTAATCTTTTGTGCAATTGGAATGCTATTTCTACCGACGCCAGAGCCAAGATCAAGCACTTGTAATTTGTTTTTCTCTTCAAAGTAGTCCATTAAATCCATAACTGTTTTAACCGGCTTGTGAAGCCAAGATCCAGTTTCAAATAGTTTATATTGTTCATAGCAAAGATCGTGATATTCCTTTTCTTCTTGTCTTATGTAATCGATACGGTTCATATTGTGTCAGTTCCAATATTTTCATTACAAAATGAATAGGTGGGGCAGCCTTTAACATTTGTTTGAATTCGAAAAATACCACCAGCATGTGGATACTGTTTTAATTCGTCATCCGTCATTCTTGTTCTGGCTGTTGTAACATATAAATCAGTTAAGTTAGGCCCACCAAACGTACATGATGTTACATATAACGCAGGAATTGGAATACTTAATATTTGTTCTCCAGTAGAGGGATTCCATCTAGTTATTTTTGAACCTCCCCAATGTGCAATCCATAAACAACCTTCTTCGTCAATTGTCATACCATCAGGTAGACCGTCATTTTCAGAGAAAATGATTACATCACTTGGATTATGAATTTCTCCAGTACGTATATTATATTGATAGCGAACCACTTTTTTAGTAGGTGTATCTATAAAGTAAAGGTATGTATGATCAGGTGACCAAGCCATTCCGTTTGAAGTATTTACATGTGAAATTTTTTTCTCTACACTCAAATTATTATGTAAACAATATAAGGAACCTGCAGCATTAATACCGTATGTATCTGTAGTACCTGCCCAGAAACGACCAGCGGGATCACATTTTCCATCGTTAAAACGATTTTCTATTAAATGTTGTTCGGGGTCAAAAATATGTGTCAGTTTTTCTGTATTTACATTAATAGAATAAAAGCCGTTTTCCATAGCTAAGAGTAGTACATCCTCTAAATATGGAACAACACAGCCAATTTGTTGATTGAGAGCAATTACTCGGTTCGTATTAGCGGTAGGATTGTATATGCATAATTTTCTCTCCATAATATCAACCCAATATAAAAGTTGCTTTTTTTCATTCCAACATGGTCCTTCAGCTAAACTTGCTTTAGCATCTAAAACTAATTCTATATTACTGAACAAGATGTTCACCTCGCGTTATAAGATATTAATATAATTCGATAAGAATAGAGGTAAACCTTTTAGTCAAAGGATATTAAAATTTATAATGTAGAAAAATGACCTTCTCACAAGTGATTAAAAAAGTGTATAAACAAGGAGAGGAAAATGCATATGATGTTTTATGAAATTGTTTGCTTTTCTTGTAAGAATATATTTCGTGTTTACGAAGGTAGTGAAAAATATAAGCGATTTAAAGAGAAACCAAAAGGGGCATATTGTTGTGATGAGTGTAGCCACAAAATTCAATTAGAAGCGATAAAGAATTTTTTTAGATAATTTTACGATTTCGATTCGGAAAAGTTTGACAATAAAAGTGTTATAAATTATCATATTAAAAAACTAATATTTAAGGCATAGAAGAGAAGAGTAGTTAAGAAAGAATACGTACAGAGAGCTCTGGTAGCTGAGAAAGAGCGGTATACATCTTAACGAAAAAAGACTTGGAGCTGCGCAAAGAACTAATTTATTTAGGGATGGTGCGACGGGTTCTCCCGTTATAGAGATAGGGTATAAGCATATTTTGCCGTACCTGAAGAGGTTAGTATGGTGACATATTAACAAACTGAGGTGGTACCGCGAAGCTAACAACTCTCGTCCTCAAGATGAATAATCTTGGGGGTGAGAGTTTTTTTGTTGCATAAAACTGGAAATTAGAAAACAAAAAAATAATTGAGGTGAGTAATATATGCATTGGGCGTATGAAGTAGCACATGAATTAATTAGGAAACATCCAAATAAAGAAACGTTTGTTTGTGCATCTGGAATTAGTCCGTCAGGTTCTGTTCATATTGGGAACTTTCGTGAAATCGTAACGACTTATTTCGTAGTAAGAGCACTTCAAGATTTAGGGAAAAAGACTCGTTTTATATTTTCGTGGGATGATTATGATAGGTTTAGAAAAGTTCCAAAAAATATTGATCCATCTTTTGCAAAGTATATTGGTATGCCATACTGTGATATTCCAGATCCGTATGGATGTCATAACTCGTATGCGGAGCATTTTGAAAAAGAGTTTGAAAAATCGCTTCAAGCATTTGGAATTGAAGTAGAATTTATTTATCAACATGATGCATATAGAAGCGGAAGATATAACGAAAATATATTAGAGACCTTGTATAAACGAAAAGAAATATATGATATTTTAATGGGTTTTAAAACTGGAGAGTGTAGTGAAGAAGAGCGAGAGAGCTTTTATCCAGCTACATTATATTGTGAGAGATGCGGAAAAGATACAACAACTATTACACATTTTGATGAAGTATTAAAAACAATCCGGTATGAATGTGAATGCGGAAATGAAAAAGAGTTATCCGTATTAAATACAAATAAAATGAAACTAAATTGGAAAATCGATTGGCCGATGAGATGGATGATAGAGGAGGTTGTTTTTGAGCCGGGTGGCAGAGACCATTCAGCAGAAACGGGTAGTTATAATGTATCAAAAGAAATTGCAAGGAAAATATTCAATCGTGAAGCTCCTCATTATGTTGCTTATGATTTTATTGGAATTAAAGGCAATCATGAAAAAATGTCTAGTTCTTCAGGAAATAGTATTACACCTAGTGAGTTGTTAAAAGTGTATTTACCAGAAGTAATTCTGTTTATGTTTGCAAAATATAGACCAAACGCAGCTTTTCATATCGGTCTTGATAAAGATGTGATTCGCAATTATACAGAATATGAGCGATTGAAAGATAGTTATGAAAATAAAACGCTCAAAAATGAAGATTTACTTGATGCAATTAAACTTTCTAGAGTTACTATCGGGTTTAAAGAATATCCGAAATTTAATCAAGTAGCAGGAACGTTACCATTATTAAATTTTGATTCAACTATTTTACAGGGGATATTAAAGAAAATAGATAGGAGCTATGCATTAGATGAAATGAGAGCGGTGAGTAATCGCACAGAGTATTGGATAAGAAATTTTCAATCTGAAAAATTAATTGCGGTAAATCAAGAGAGAAATACAGAGTTTTACAACACATTGGATGAAAGACAGAAAGAATGGTTAGTAGAAGTTTGCGATCTACTTCGTTCTAACAAAGATTACTCTCACTTAATGGAGCAATTATATGCGATTTGTCATCATGAAAATAAAAAAATAATGAAAGAAAATCAAAAACAATTATTCACTATTATATATAAGCTCATTATGAATCAATCAAATGGTCCTCGTATACCATTATTAATACATGTAGTAGGCATAGAAAATTTCATCACACTATTAGATTTCTAAAACACAGTTAAAAGCAACGCAAGTACCAAAATTTCTAAGTACTTGCGTTGCAAATTTTACTATCGTGAATACATTTTCGGACATTCATCACCACTTGGTTCATAAAAACAATGGCTTTTAAACTGTCCTACAAATGGCTGATTATACCATTCAGGCGGACAAGCTCCAACTGGACGGAAATACCAAAGAGCCCATCGTGCAGGCCAGCGCCATTGACCTTGTAAAACTTTTCGTGCGATTTCTTTTTCTGATTCACGAGCGCGTTGATAAAAATATCCATATTGTACTGCTTCAAATCCGCCGGGGCTTTGATATACAGCGTCTCGTACGGTACGGAGTTGTTTAAAATCTAAGCAATCACAAAATACACGGTTTACTACAACGCATCCAACTAACTCCTCACCTTGGCGACCTTCGCCTTCAGCTTCAGCACGAATTAATCGAGCTAGTAAATCAACATCACTTTCGTTGTATGGAATAAGGGGCATAGTGATACCACCTTTCTGTTATAGTAAAGAGTGTATGTTATAAAACAATCTGCGTGCTTTTTTACATGAAAATAACATTTAATTTTAAGAGGAGCTTGTATAAAAAAAGCTAATTAGTAATAGTAGATAAATATAAAAGGGAGAGGTATTATGTATCGAATTCATAAAGACCATATCATTTACTCAATGTCACCAGAAAATAAGCCGTGTATGGAAGTAGAAATTGGGAGCAGTCTTGTATTTGAAACATATGATTGCTTTGAAAATCAAATCGATTCTGAAGATGTTGTGTTACAAGAATTAGATTGGAACCGAATTAATCCAGCGACTGGACCTGTATATGTTAAAGGAGCAGAACCTGGCGATATATTAGTCGTAACGATTGAAAAAATTGAAATTGCAGAGCAGGGCGTTTTAACTACAGGTGCAAACCTTGGTGTAATGGGTGATGAGTTAAATGAAAATACAGTGAAAATTGTCCCAATACATAATGAATATGTTTTGTTTTCAAGTGAACTACAAATCCCGATTAATCCAATGATTGGGGTAATTGGTACTGCACCGAAAGAAGAGAGCATTTCATGTGGCACACCGCATGATCACGGCGGGAATATGGACTGTAAAGAAATTAAAGAAGGAACAACACTACTACTACCAGTTAATGTCCCAGGAGCACTATTAGCATTAGGTGATTTACACGCAGCAATGGGTGATGGTGAAATTGGTGTTAGTGGTGTAGAGGTTACTGGTGAGGTAACGGTAACAGTTCAAACGATAAAAGGAAAACAATGGCCATTACCAATGGCTATTCAAAAAGAAAAATGATGACGATTGCTTCAGAGAAATTGTTAGATGATGCAGCAAATCGTGCTGTACGTAATATGGTGACATTTTTACATGAAGAATTAGCAATGTCTAAAGCTGATGCAACGCTTTTATTATCGGCAGCAGGTAATTTAAAAGTTTGCCAAGTTGTGGATCCGCTGAAAACAGCGCGTATGGAACTAGGAATGGATTATGTGGAGAAACTAGGATTTACTTTTAGTAAATTTCATATTAAATAGATAAGGGACGAAAAAGGATACTTTCGTATAAAAGCATCCTTTTTTTAATTTACTGATTTTGTGAAAAGAGGTAGTATTTATTTTATATAAGTATATTTGAGATTGTGGATTAAAAAGGAGTTCAATAATGGTCAAAATTATGATTGTAGAAGACGATATGAAAATTGCAGAACTATTATCGACACATGTTGCGAAATATGGTTATCAAGGAGTTATTGTATCGGACTTTCAAAATGTATTAAACATTTTTTTAGAAGAACAACCAGAGTTAGTTTTATTAGATATTAATTTACCGAGTTTTGATGGGTACTTTTGGTGTCGTCAAATTCGCGGAGTTTCAACATGTCCGATACTATTCATTTCGGCCCGTGAAGGCACGATGGATCAAGTTATGGCGTTAGAAAACGGTGGCGATGATTTTATTCCGAAGCCTTTTCATTATGAAGTTGTAGTGGCGAAAATTCGTAGTCATTTAAGACGTGCATATGGAGATTATGCACCGAAACTAGAAGAGCGAATGATTGAGCAACAAGGCCTTTGTTTATATCCTGAAAGGCTTGTATTGAAACTTAGAAACGACGAAATTGATATAACGAGAAACGAAGCTATTTTATTAGAGACATTAATGAAAAATTATCCGCGTGTTGTGAGTAGAGAAGTGTTACTTAATAAATTATGGGATAGTGAATCTTATGTTGATGATAATACATTAAGTGTAAATACAACACGTGTGCGTAAAAAGTTACAAACGTTACATATAGAAGGTGCGATTGAAACGATTCGTAGTGTTGGATATAGATTGCACATTACTTGGGATAATGGTATAGAAAAATGATAAGGTTGTTTATACGTGATCATATACCAGTTATTTGCTTTACCATAATTCAACTACTAGCTATATTTCTCGTATATTGGTTTGATGGGCATAATCATATTACAACGGCGTTATACGCAATGTTTCTAGGTGTTTTCTTTATGGGAAGTTATTTAGTATTTCGTTATTTTACACATCGTTCTTTTTATGAGCGCCTAGCAAACCCGATGCAATCTTTAGATGAATCTGTTCAAAAATCTGATTTTGCAGCTGTATCGGCTGCTCTTCAAGAACTACTTGAGGTGCAATATCGACATTATCAAAATCAGCTGCAAATACAAGAGAGAAAAAATAATGACCATTTAACCTTTATGAATCAGTGGATCCATCAAATGAAAACACCTTTATCTGTAATAGAATTAATTACACAGGATGAAGTAGATTCACGTTTTGAAAGTATAAATGAGGAAACAGACCGATTAAAAAAGGGATTGGAAATGGCTCTATATGTCGCACGATTAGAAGCGTTCACACAAGATTTTTATGTAGAAAGGTTACAACTACATAAAATAGTGAATGATTCGGTACATGAACATAAACGTTTCTTTATACGGAATTTTGTATATCCAGAGCTTGAAATTGATAAGGACATTACTGTAGAAAGTGATGTGAAATGGTTAAAGTTTTTAATCGGACAAATACTATCGAATGCGATTAAGTATTCATCAGGTAGTAGAGAAAAGATTAAAATGAAAGCTTGTAAGGAAGGTAATACCGTTATACTTGAAATTGCTGATAATGGCGTAGGTATACCGAAGCAAGATTTACCAAGAGTATTCAAACCTTTCTTTACAGGAGAAAACGGTAGAGATTTTAAAGAATCAACAGGAATGGGGCTATATCTTGTATATGAAATTACAAAACAATTAGGACATAGTGTGGAAATCCATTCAGAAGTTGGTAAAGGTACGGTAGTGCGAGTAATATTTTTTAATGTGTAAAAAGTAATCAAGGCTAAAGAACTTTGGAGATAAGTTTTTTAGCCTTGTTTTGTACCCTTGATAACATTGGAGAATGAAATATTCTATAGATAAGAGAGGCAAAATGAACCCAATAAGAATAAATGTAAGACTACATACATGAACCATTTTTTATAATAAAAATAGAATCTTATAGAAGTTGCGAATGATAGGAGGCTTGAAATGGATATTCGTAAAATGAAATATTTCATAACGGTGGCAGAAGAATTAAACTTTAGTCGTGCAGCAGAGCGTCTTATGATGGCACAACCGCCTTTAAGTCAAGAAATTCGAAAATTGGAAGAAGAATTAGGAGTTCAACTTTTTCACCGGACAAAAAGGATGGTTGAGCTTACCGAGGCGGGGAAAGTCTTTTTAGAAGGTGCTAGGCAAACATTACTTCAAGTAGATAGAACGATTAAAGAAACACAGCTTGCAGATGAAGGGAAAATCGGGCATTTAATCATCGGTTTTGTCGATTCTACAGAAACAGTTATAGGCATATTAAAAACATTTCGAGAACGTTTTCCAAAAATTCAGCTCATATTACGTGAGATGACAACAGACCAACAAATAAAAGCGCTTTACGAAAAACAAATTCATATTGGATTTATTCGTTCGGAGCAAAATAATGAAATATTATCTTCTGAAGTTTGTTCTGAAGAGTGTTTAAAGTTGGTTTTGCATGAAAATCACCCTTTCGTTTCGTTACCTAATATTTCAATCAAATCATTAGTGGAGGAACCATTCATTTTATTTCCTCGTCATTTCGGTACAAATTTTTATGATTTAATTATTAGTTACTTTTGGAAATATGGGGTAAGTTTAAATATTGTTCAAGAAGCAGTTCAAATGCAAACGATTGTAAACTTAGTTGCAGCTGGAATGGGGATTTCTGTCGTTCCATCCTCGGTGGAAAGCTATAAAAAATCAGGAGTGATGTATAAAGATATTCTAGAAAATACACCGGAAATAAATTTATATGCTGGATGGAGGAAGGATGAAAAGTCTGTCGTGTTAAAGAACTTTTTAACAGTTGTTAGAGAGGTTTATATGACTTCCCACAGCCCATCTTTATAGGATGGGCTGTGGGAAGTTGGCAAGGGGTGTTTATTTATAGATAAAACTTACTCATGATTCAACCTGTTTTACTAGTATCATACTCAGCGAAACCTTTTAATACACTGTCAATCTGATCCATAATTTCAGGTTGCAATTTAACACTAGAAGCAATTACATTTTCTCTTATTTGTTCCGGATTTGAAGCACCAATAATTGCAGAAGAAACAGCTGGATTTTGTAATACCCAAGCAACTGCGAGTTGAGATAAGGTAAGGTTAATTTCTTGTGCGATAGGTTTAATTTCCTGGATAGCGGTAAGCACATCATCACTCATCCAACGTTGCACGAGTTTGTCAAAAAACGGTTTTCCAGCATCGGAGTTAGCACGCGATTGATTCGGTAATGGTTTACCAGGTTGATATTTTCCTGTAAGAATACCTTGTGCAAGTGGCGACCATACGATTTGGCCAAGTCCCTCACGTTGACATGTTGGAATCACATCAGTTTCAATAACTCGCCATAACATCGAATATTGAGGTTGGCTAGCGATAAATGGAATGTTCAATTCGCGTGCAAGTGCTGCACCACGGGTAATTTGTTCTGATGTCCATTCGCTTACGCCTAAATAGAGAACCTTACCTTGTCTTACAAGATCTGAGAAAGCTAACATTGTTTCCTCAAGAGGAGTTGTTATATCAAATCTATGTGCATAATAAATATCGATATAGTCTGTCTGTAATCGTTTTAACGATGCATTACAATTTTCTATAATATGTTTTCTTGATAATCCACGATCATTTTTTCCAGGACCGGTCGGATGGCATACTTTTGTACATAGTTCTATACTTTCTCGGCGTATACCTTGCAAAGATCGGCCAAGTACTTCCTCAGCTATCGTGTCCGAATAAACATCAGCAGTATCGAACGTTGTAATTCCAACATCTAGTGCGGCTTTTACACAATCATTTGCAGTATCTTCGTTTACTTTTCCACCATGGTTTATCCAGTTCCCGTATGCGATTTTACTTACTGTTAATCCACTGTTTCCTAGTTTACTAAATTCCATTGTAGAACCACCCCTTAAAAATGATACCTTTATTATAAGAACTGAAATTTAGTATGTATAATATATGATTTATGATGAATTTATATAAAATTTATATAAGAGGGAATGCTTACAATTTTATTGCTAGGGAAAGCTAAAGCAAGTAGTACAACAAATGTGGCTGATACTTGTTCGATATGAAGTGAAGAAATAATGAATAGACCTTAAAAGAAAGCAATCTTTTTTAGCAGCACAAATAATTGCATTTACTCATACAGTACTATTATGGTACAATATGGTTACTAATGAGGGAAAGGAATGATGGGTGGACGATGATTAACTAATCTTATTTTTAAATGTTGAAATTCAATAAATTTCAATTTCTAAAAAATAGGATTAGTCTGCCCGATTTCCATACAACGGTATTGCTATTTATGTTGCGTAATAGCTTATTTGGGTGTAAATATTTTAACGACTAATCCTGCCAAATTTATTTGGGAGGATTTTTTTATTCTCCCTTAATGAAAGGGATCGGTATTATGAAAGAACTATTAAAATTAAATGATGTTTATGTTGAAATAAAAGAAAATATGTTGTTAGAGAAAATGAATGTGACAGTAAAACAAGGGGATGTTATCGGATTAATTGGTAAAAACGGTGCTGGTAAATCAACGTTACTTCAATTAATAAATGGAAAGATTGAGCCTTCAAAAGGGATTGTTGAATGGCAGCAAATGAATATGACAACCGCATATGTTGAGCAAGAAATAGAATCTTTTATTAGTAACGATGTAATTGCAAAAGAAGCAGAACTGCTTGCGAAATGGGGCGTGCCAACGAACGATTTTCATACTTTAAGTGGTGGTGAAAAGTTAAAAATTCGATTAGCAAAAGGATTTGCTAAAAATCCTAATGTCTTAATATTAGACGAACCGACAAATCATTTAGATGAAATGAGTACGGAATTTCTCATTAAACAAATAAAAAATATGAAAGGTACAGTTATCGTTGTATCGCATGATCGATATTTTTTAGATGTTGTCGCAACAAAAATATGGTCAATTGAGGACAAAAAATTAATTGACCATAGTGGTAATTATACAAGTTACATGAAAGCACGTGAGCAAAGAAGGAAGTCGCAGCAGCGAGAATATGAAAAGCAGCAAAAAAAGATAGAACAAGTAGAAACACATATAAAAGAATTAAGTTCATGGTCACAAAAGGCACACGCGCAGTCTACAAAACAAGAAAGTTTTAAAGAGTTTTATCGTGTAAAAGCGAAACGAATGGATGCGCAAGTGAAGTCAAAAAGAAAACGTCTCGAAAAAGAGCTGGAGAAAACGAAAGTAGAACGTGTGAAAGAAGAGTATTCAATTGAGTTCTCTATTCAAGCGAGTAAAAAAGTAGGAAAACGCTTTTTAGAAGTAAAGCAATTAAAAAAAGAATTTAATGGAAAAGCATTATTTGAAAACGTTAATTTTACAATTCAGCACGGTGAGAAAGTTGCAATTGTTGGACCAAACGGTAGCGGGAAAACAACATTACTGAAGATGATTATGGGAGCGGAAACTGCTGAAGGAGAAATATGGATTTCACCATCTGCAAACATCGGTTATTTAACACAAGAGGTTTTTGATTTGCCACTGGACAAAACGCCAGAAGATTTATTTTTTAAAGAGACGTTTGAAGAAAGAGGAAAAGTCCAAAATTTAATGAAACATTTAGGGTTCCAAGCTTCTCAATGGAAAGAGCCGATTGAGCATATGAGTATGGGAGAAAGAGTAAAATGTAAGCTAATGGCTTATATTTTAGATGAAAAAGATGTACTCATTTTAGATGAACCGACGAATCACTTGGATTTACCTTCACGTGAACAACTTGAAAATACATTAGCTGAGTATAACGGAACATTAATAATTGTTTCTCACGATCGATATTTTCTAGAGAAAACAACTAACATAAAACTCGTGTTTTTAAACAATACGATACAAAAGCAGCTAGAAGAACCTACTAAAACAAGAGATAATATTGAAGAGCTACGTTTAACGTTAGAAACAGAGAGACAAGAAGTATTAGGGAAATTAAGCTTTTTAACTTCTAACGACAAAGAATATAAAGAACTTGATGAACGATTTATAGAACTTACGAAGCAGATAAAGGCGTTATAACGTAAGTAAGGGGAATTAACATGGGAGAAGAGAGTTCAACTAAGTTATTTAGAATAGATTGTGGAGATATATACTTGCAAGGGTTTATGGTCAAAGATGCAGAAAGTATTTATAAAATAGCCAATCAACCGGAAATAGAAAAGTTTTTACCAGACTGGAAATCGACGAAAGAACAAAGGGTGGATTGGATTGCAAATTATGAAATACCAGCAAACAAAGCATTTCTTGAGGCAGTGAAAACTACGAATAACATAGATAATCATATGTTAAAGCTAGGAATATTTAAGGAAGCTACAAATGAATGCATTGGATGGTGCTGCACAGGCATGAAAGAAGAACTCCCTTCACCAAACAGAGAGATAATGTATGCTATCTCAAATAAACATCAAAATCATGGCTATGCTACAAAAGCGACTAAAGGCTTAATTGACTATTTGTTTAAAGAAACAAATTTAATTGTCCTTAACGCAATTACTTTAATTAACAATGTACCATCAAATAAAGTTATTAAAAAATGCGGGTTTACTTATTTGAGTGAACACAAGATAGCAAATCAACTATATAATCATTATGTATTGAGTAAATCTGAATGGATAAAAAATATTGTGCAGTAAAAGGAATTAATACGAAATCATAAAAAAGCTTAGAGCTAAAACTCTAAGCTTTTTTATATTCATTTTATCCCGCATAGGTACCTTAATCTTTATCATTCACGAATGTTTACACATTTTAGTAATAAGTAAAAAAGGGGATATTAGCTTAACATTTAGTAAAAGATTTTTTGGGCTAAATACAAATGCAGTCTTATCCAAAACGAGATTTTGGGTCTTTATGAGCTTGCCTATTATTGTATTATCAGTAGTACCTGCCATGATGTCGTTCTTTGTATCAGGAAATATTAAATCAATTTTATTATTTATATGTTGGATAAACACATTCATTTCCGCCTCAGATATTTACAATTCGTTTTTGATTGCAATGAAACCGAAGCACTCATTTTTTTTTGCAGAGGTTATTATAAAGTGAAATAGTATTTAATGGGTAACTCAAATATGCTTTAACTACATACAACAGTTAAAATATAATATTTGAAAGTAAAAAGACCGATAAAAATCGGTCTTTTCATATTAATAAAATAAAGATTAGAAAATAGCATTGTAATTCAAACCAATATGCAAATATTATAAGATAGATATGCTTTGTTTATAGATTGAAAATAGGTTTGTTATCAGTTTTTTTAGAAATCTTACAAGCGTGTAAGATAAATGAAAGATGAATCAATATGAGCTGTAAGACAATTCATTTACACTCTATAGTGAGCGGTGGAAATGAAGGGAGAATATAAATGGAAATTTTGCAGGCAAATAGTATTAGTAAAGTATATAGAGGGAAAGTACCTTTTAAAGCATTAGTAGATATTGATTTATCAATTCAAGAAGGTGAATTTGTAGGAATTATGGGCCCGTCAGGTAGTGGGAAAACAACGTTATTAAATATGGTATCTACTATTGATTCTCCATCATCGGGAGAAATATTTATTAATGGTACAAATCCTTTCCAATTATCATCAGAAGAATTAGCGTTATTCCGCAGAAAACAATTAGGATTTGTTTTCCAATCATTTAATCTTCTTAGCACACTTACTGTAAAAGAAAACATCGTATTGCCGATGACTTTAGATGGTGTTTCTGTGCAAGATATGAACAAACGAGTGGAAGAGATTGCACAGAAATTAAACATTATAGATATATTGAGTAAAAGAACGTTTGAAATATCAGGGGGACAAGCTCAAAGAACAGCAATTGCTCGTGCGATCGTTCATAAGCCGCAATTGTTACTTGCAGATGAACCAACAGGGAATTTAGACTCTAAATCTTCAAATGATGTAATGGAGATGCTTGATACTCTAAATAAAGAAGAAAAAGCAACGATGATGTTAGTTACACATGATCCGTATGCAGCGAGCTTTTGCAGCCGAGTAATCTTTATTAAAGATGGTCAACTATATAACGAAATTTATTGTGGTGAAAGTAGGCAAACTTTTTATCAAAAGATTATGGATGTCCTTTCTTTGTTAGGAGGGAAAAGGCATGACTTTTCGTCAGTTCGCATTTAATAATATTTTTCGCAATAAGCGTACATATGCTGCCCATTTTTTAAGTAGTGCATTTTCTATTATGATTTTCTTTACGTATGCTCTTTTATTATTTCATCCTGATTTACAAGGTGAGTTGAAATCGACAAGTGCAACAATAAGTGCATTTGGTACATTGGGATTTTCAGTTTCGCAAGGATTGATTTTTGTATTTTCATTTTTCTTCATTCTATATTCAGTTAGTTCGTTTTTAAAAACGCGTAAGAAAGAATTTGGTATTTTAATGATGCAAGGTATGTCAATGAGACAGCTTAAGAAATTATTATTAATTGAAAATATGTTGATTGGACTTGGTTCAATTTGTATAGGGATTTTCATTGGACTCATATTTTCTAAACTAGTCTTATTGATAAGTGCAAGTGTATTAATGATTAATAATGGTTTACCTTTTTATATACCAGTGCAGGCTGTATTATTAACAGTTATTACATTTCTTTTCTTGTTTTTAATTGTTTCATTATTTACATTTAAAATGATAAAAGTAACGGAACTTGTGGAACTTATTCGAGCAGAGGAAAAGCCAAAACCTGAACCGAAATCTTCAGTTTTATTATCGATACTTTCTTTAATTAGTATAGGGTATGGATATTTTTCAGTATTTCGCTTCATACCAAGTACCAATTTTATTACGCTTGGAATAGGTGTGCTTCTAGTAATCATAGGAACGTACTTTTTATATACACAGTGTAGCGTGTATATACTGCACCTTGCTAAAAGGAGAGAATCTTTCTTTTTAAAGAGAACAAATATATTAACATTTTCTGAATTAATTTACCGTATGAAAGATAATGCAACGATGTTTTTTATAGTATCTATTGTTTCAGCAGTTGCATTTACAGCAATTGGTACAACGGCCGCAATTGGAAATAGGGATTTGGTAAGGATGACAAATCCGTATACATTTTTGTATGGAAGTTTTGAAAATGACAAAGTATTGAATAAAAATCTTTCTATTATAAAAAAACACCTTTCTGATGCTAATATTCCGTATCGAATGGCTTCATCTTCATATATATACACAGAAAATGGCGTAAATGTAATGAAGTTAAGTGAATACAACGATCTTGCTAAAGCACTAGGCTATCAACAAGAAACAATTGAAAAAGAAGATGAAATTTTATTAATTCCTGGAGTCGTATCACAAAAACAAGAATTTAAAAATGGCGAGTATAAAAAGAATATAGAAGTCATTCAAGGTGACTGGACAAAGACATTTCATGTGAAAAAAGCTGTAGAAAATTTAGTTTTACCACATGATTCTAGAACTATTTATATCGCTGTTCAAGATCAGGTATATGATGGAATACCTCTTACTAGTGACCCAGTTAATAAAGAAATTCCATATCGTACTTACGGATTTGTTGTAGATGATTGGATAAAAACGAAAGAGATTTCAAATCAATTAAAGAGTATATTCGATAAAAATCTTAGGGACAGAGATTTCTACTTTGAAGCTTTAACATTAAACTTGTTGGAAGCAAAGCAAAAGAATGGTTTATTACTTATGGTAAGTATTTTAGTTGGAATCGTCTTCTTTACATTCGCCGCTAGTTTTATTTATTTCCGATTATATACAGATTTGGATCGCGACCAACAGCAATATAAAATGATTTCGAAAATGGGATTAAGTAAAGGTGAGTTGAAAAAAGTTGTAACGAGGCAGTTATTATTAATGTTCTTTTTACCAATTTTCGTTGCAGTGATTCATACTGTAGTTGCTTATATAGCATTACAGCAATTAGTCGATTTTTCTATCATAAATAGCTCTATCGTTATTTTAATTTCATTTATATGTATACAAGTTTTATATTTCTTTATAACCCGTTGGCGTTACCTGCAAAAGCTTTATAAGGTTATGGAGCAATAGAATTTATTAGCTTGTAAGACTACACTAAAGTATGTGGAAAAATGAACTGTATGATGAAAGGAATCGTGATGAAAAGAATATTAACTATTTTTATGTTAACTATAATACTTTTAATAAGCTTTAGTGCATGTTCTAAAAAGGACAACTCATTTCCTGCAAACGGTGTATTAATTATTGGAGATGAAAATAATATTTCACCAATTATTAATCGTTATCAGGAAATTACGGAAGAAAATGAAGTGTTTTCTGTGAAAAAAGGGGAAGTTGGAAATGGAAATGTCTTAATTTTAAATGAATCTACAGCACAAGCATTGATTAAAGAAAAACTTTTTCGAAAACAAGATAATGGCTCCAATTATATTATAGATACGTTACCGAAATTCCCAAAAGAAGGGTCACTATTATTTACAAGTGAAGACGATAAGACTATGAAAAGTATTAAAATAGGAGGGGAAGAGATTCCTGTTACATACGATAGTGATGCCTGGATAGGTAACAATCGTAAATATTCAACGGAATGGTATATGATTGTAGCAAAAAATAGTGTGTATAAAGAAATAAAGGCAAATGAAATGAAAATGCATCTTCTTCATTTGAAAAAATCTCTAGGTGACGAAAAACCTAAAATGTCGACAGATAATACATTGGTTAATGAAAATGTTAAAGTAAAAAAACTAATTAAAGGTTTGGAAGGAAAAGTATCTTTCCAGTTTGTAACGATTGGAGAAAAATCATAAAAAAAGAGTTCGAGGTTGATAGAAACTTTATCACCCCCGAACTCTTTTTAGTTTGTAGACCAATCAAATATTATGCTTTACATTACTTCATTTAATCGAGTCTCGTTTGTTTCCTCAATCGCATTTGAATTTTGAACTGAATTATTTTGGGCTTCTTTTTCTTTACGAGCCTTTTGTAGCATTTCAAGGATGATCCATAAAGGAACACCTTTATCCTTTAACATCTTCCATAAATCTAATTCATTAAATTTATGCTCAGGCTGTTTCATTTCTTTTTCAGATGAACGAATATCAAACTTGATAGGATCATTTACTTTCTTACTTTCCAGTTTAGTAGAAGAGATAGTATTATGCTCAAGAGTAGATGGAGTTATTTTAGTAGGTTGAGATAATGTATGAATATTTGATCCGATTTGCATGCTTTTTCCTCCTTTTCAAGCAATGAGATTAGTTTTCTTATGGTTTTTAAATTTTTTTAACATGAGGAAACTATATCTAATTATAAATTCAAATAAACAGATTTACAAGTTGTATTGTAAAAAGTAAATGTTCACTTGAATTAATATTTATCAACAATTGTATATGTTTTCTATATATACAACGTATATAAAATACTTTACATTATGTTTAAGTTGTTAAAACATTGTGTTAATTTTTAGAAGAAAAATGTAAACGTTTTATTAGGGGGAGAAAGTATGGGGAAGTTATTTTTAAAAATATGTTTTTTCGCATTAGTGACCTTATGTTCATTCGTAGCGAAAATATCATATGCTGAAGAGAGGCAACCAAATAATTATCCTATCATATTGGTGAATGGATTTGCTGGATGGGGTAGAGAAGAAATGCTTGGCGTAAAGTATTGGGGTGGTGTTCATGATATACAGGAAGATTTGAAACGAAATGGTTATACGGTACATACCGCAGCTGTTGGACCTGTTTCTAGTAACTGGGATCGTGCATGTGAATTGTATGCGCAAATTAGCGGTGGCACAGTAGACTATGGTGCCTCGCATGCTGAGAAACATGGACATAATCGTTTTGGCAGAACTTATAGTGGTTTTACGCCGAATTGGAGTGAAACAAATAAAGTTCATTTAGTTGGGCATAGCATGGGTGGACAAACGATTAGAACATTAGTACAGCTATTAAAAGAAGGTAGTTTTGAAGAAAAGAATTATGCGAAAAATCACCCAGACACCAAAATATCACCACTATTTGAAGGCGGAAAATCATATGTTCATAGTGTTACAACATTAGCAACCCCTCACAACGGTACAACACTTGCGGATGGTAGTCTTCTGCTGCCGTTCGTTAAAGATTTACTCATTACAGCTGCGAGCTTTGGAGGAAACAATAATTTATCTTTATATGATTTTAAATTGGATCAATGGGGTATAAAGAAGATTGCTGGAGAGTCCTTTTTCCAATATAGTAATCGTATTCTAAATAGTTCACTTTGGAAAAATACAAAAGATATAAGTCAATGGGATTTAAGTACAGATGGTGCAAAGGAGTTAAATAATTGGGTAAAGACGCAACCGGATGTTTATTACTTATCTTATAGTGGACATGCATCACAAGCAGCACCTATTACAGGTTTACATTTGCCTCATATAACGATGAATAAAGTGTTGATGGGGAATGCATTTTTCTTAGGTTCTTATGCGAGATATGAAGAAAACCGTCCGTTAGTTGATACTTCTTGGTGGCAAAATGATGGTGTAGTAAATACCAATTCTATGATTGCACCAATTTCTAATGTTGCTGTAAATAATCATGAGTCATTACAGGTTGGAAAATGGAATCATATCGAAACGAAAGCGAATTGGGATCATCTCGACATGGTAGGATTAAGTGTTTCAGACTCGTTAGGTTTTTCTAGCATTCAAGAGTTTTATAGAACAATTGCTGAAAAGCTATCACGTTTACCGAAATAAGTAATAATAAAGCGCTCTCGATGGAATTCGAGAGCGCTTTATATTATATTGAAAGAGGGGTTTGGTAGAAAAATATGGGGGGATATTATGAAGATTCAAGTTGTATTATCAGGATACGGAACAGTAGGCAGAGAGTTTATAAAATTATTAAATGAAAAGTATTCATATATATATGAAACATATGGGATTCAATTAGTTGTAAGTGGCGTATTAGGAAGAAATATTGCAATACATAATGAAGACGGCTTATCTCTTCATCATTTATTGATGTATGGTGGCGGTACCGCTGCAATTGAAAAATATTTAGAGTATCATCCGAAGGAACGTGCAACAACTAGCATAAGTGGTACTGTATTGGTAGAATCAACAGTTACAAATCTTAAAGATGGAAATCCAGGGAAACAATATATGAAACAAGCGATTGAGAAACAGATGGATATAGTAGCAATTTCAAAAGGTGCACTCGTTACAAACTGGAGAGAAATAAATGAAGCAGCAAGAGGCGTAAATGTACGAATTCGATATAGCGGTGCAACAGCCGCTGCACTACCGACGCTAGATATCGGACAATTTAGTTTAGCCGGTTGCAGTATTGAAAAAATAGAAGGAATATTAAATGGAACAACTAATTATATTCTTACGAAAATGTATGAGGAAGATATGACATTTGAAGAAGCACTGAAAGAAGCGCAAAATAAAGGAATTGCTGAGACAAACCCTATATTAGATATAAGTGGTTCAGATAGTGCGTGTAAATTGTTACTTTTGACAAACAGCTTAATGGAAACAGAGAAAACACTTACTGATATACATATAAAAGGAATCGAGCACGTTACAAAACAACAAATACAAAATGCTAAGGAACAACATAAAATTATTAAATTAATAGCATCAATATATAAGGATGAGGGTGGCAATGTGAATTTAAATGTTGAACCGTGCGAAATAGAAAAAGATCATCCGTTAGCAAAAGTAAATGGGACCGAAAAAGGAATTACGTTCTTTACAGATACGATGGGACAAGTTACTACAATTGGTGGGGCTTCTAATCCACGAGGCGCTGCAGCTGCAGCTTTAAAAGATGTAATTAACTTATATCGAAAAGACTTGTAAGACCGTACCGCCCTTTATAAAAAATACATATGTCGTGGACCTTTTGTGAATGAAATAAATATGCAAAAATGATTGCAGGGGGTAAGGAATTGTTTAAGGATTTTAAAGTTGTTAAAGATCGTCCCGTTTATATTCAATTGAAAGATTATTTGAAGAAGATGATTATGAAAGGGCACTTGCTCGGGAATCAAAAAATCCCATCAACAAGGGAACTAAGTGAATTACTAAGTGTGAGTAGAAACACTGTACTTGCTGCTTATGCAGATTTAGAGCAAGAAGGACTCATTTATGCAGTTAAAGGAAAAGGGAACTTTGTTGCGAAGGTAGATATATCTAACACTTCGTCTGTTGAAATAGATTGGAAAAATAAACTTAATACAGTGACCGCATTAGCGGATGAATTAGATTTAATGAAACATGGTGTTCGTTGGGAAAAGGGAATGATTGTTTTTAATAGTATAGCCCCGGATGAGAAGCTATTTGATGTTGAAAACTTCAAAAGAGCTTTTCTTACTCGTATGTCCATTGAAGGGGACATCGTATTGAACTACGGATATGCAAAGGGATATAAACCGTTAATGAATTATTTACTTCATTACATGGAAATGAAAGGTGTAGACATTTCGAATAAAGATATTCTAATTACAAATGGATTTACAGAAGGATTGGATATTGTACTTTCTTCTTTATCAAAAAAATCCGGTCGTGTCATTTGTGAGAATCCAACTCACCACGCTGCACTAAAGCTGTTCCGTTTACATGGACTTGAAGTTCATGGGATTGATATGAATGAGGATGGTATTGATACGAATGAAGTTGAAAAAAGCTTACGTGAAAAAGATTTTGATTTTGCTTATTTAATTCCTTCTTATCATAATCCAACCGGTATTGTTACGAGTTCAGAGAAAAGAACGGAATTGATGAGGTTATTCTCGAAATATAAGGTTCCTATTATAGAGGACGGATTTAATGAAGAATTACGTTATTCAGGTTCACATTTAGCTCCCTTATTAACTTTTGCTGGAGCTGGCAATAATGTGATTTATATTAGTAGCTTTTCAAAGGTACTTTTCCCTGGTTTACGTGTAGGTTGGATTATTGCAGATAAAGAGCTGATTCATTATTTAGAAAGCGTAAAAAGAGCAAGAACAATCCACACATCTACGTTAGATCAAGCGGTTCTATTTCAATATTTACATGAGGGGTATTTTGAGAAATATTTAAAAAAGGCAAGATCGGTTTATAAGAAAAAATATGAGTTAGCTGTCGGCGCGTGTAATCAGTTCATTCCTTTCAAAAGAATGACTGGAGATGGTGGACTTCATTTATTTATAGAGCTAGAAGAGCATATGAATGCCCGCACACTTTTACAAAAGTGTTATGAGAAAGGCGTTACGTTTTCACCTGGAGATGTTTTTTACTCTGATGGAGAAGGGGCGAACACTTTCCGATTAGGGTTTTCGCGCTTGAAAGAAGAAGAAATAGTTCGGGGAATTAAAATAATTGGTGATACATTAAAAAATGAAATTTGGAGTTGAGAAAATGAAAATCGGTGTTATTATGGGCGGGGTATCGTCTGAAAAACAAGTTTCAATTATGACAGGGAATGAAATGATTGCTCATTTAGATAAAAATAAGTATGAAATAGTCCCAATTACATTAAATGAAAAAATGGATTTAATTGAAAAAGCGAAAGACATTGACTTTGCGTTGCTCGCATTACACGGGAAATATGGAGAAGATGGGACAGTTCAAGGAACACTGGAGAGTTTAGGGATTCCTTATAGCGGAAGTAATATGTTATCTAGTAGTATATGTATGGATAAGAATATTTCGAAAAAGATTTTACGTTATGAAGGTGTAGAAACACCAGATTGGATTGAACTTACAAAAATGGAGGATCTAAAGCTTGATGAGTTAGATAAGTTAGGATTTCCATTAGTGGTAAAACCAAACTCTGGCGGATCGAGTGTCGGGGTGAAAATCGTTTACAATAAAAATGAATTGATCTCAATGCTAGAAACTGTATTTGAATGGGATTCTGAAGTAGTAATTGAGAAGTATATAAAAGGTGATGAAATTACATGTTCCATTCTGGATGGAAAACAGTTACCTATAGTTTCAATTCGACATGCAGCCGAGTTCTTTGACTACAATGCAAAATATGATGATACTAGTACAGTTGAGGAAGTTATCGAACTTCCAGCGGAAATTAATGAACGTGTAAATAAAGCGTCACTGGCTTGTTATAAAGCATTAAAATGTAGTGTTTATGCAAGAGTTGATATGATGGTGAAGGATGGAATTCCATATGTAATGGAAATTAATACATTACCAGGGATGACACAATCAAGTTTATTGCCAAAAAGTGCAGAAGCAGCGGGAATTAGTTATAGCAAACTATTAGATATGATTATTGAAACATCATTAAAAGTTAGAAAAGAAGAAGGGTTTTAAGGGGATTATATAACTAATTCTTTTGACAGTTTCACGAAGTATGCTATGATGAATACATTATAAAAACAAAATATTTATCCACTAGGGGGGCCTTTTATAGGCTGAGATCAAATGTGATTTTGAGACTCTTAGTACCTGATCTGGTTAATGCCAGCGTAGGGAAGTGGGAAAGACGTTGCTATTTAATGAGTAAATAAATACTGTCAATTTCACTTTCTTTACGCCTGTAAAGAAAGTTTTTTTATTTTACAGCTTTAATAATTGTGGATAAATACTTATATTTTATACATTATTGGAGGGATTTAAATGACTTTTTCACAATCATTACGTAAAGAAGTAGATTCAATTTGGGAAGCGAGTTTTAACCATCCTTTTGTAAAAAAACTTGGTGAAGGAACGTTAGATTTAGCTAGTTTTCGCTATTATGTGCTTCAAGATTCATATTATTTGAGTCATTTTGCTAGAGTACAAACTTTAGGAGCTGCAAAAGCTCTTGAATTAGAGACGACAGCTCGTATGGCACATCATGCTCAAAATACATATGAGGCCGAGTTATCTTTACATGAGAATTTTGCTAAAAAGCTAGGGATAACAAAAGAAGAAAAAGATAATTTTATTCCTGCGCCAACTGCATATGCGTATACTTCACATATGTATCGTGCTGCGTATGAAGGGCATTTAGGAGATATCATTGCAGCAATTTTACCTTGCTATTGGTTGTATTACGAAATTGGGGAACGTTTAAAAGAATGTCAGCCGGAAGAGCCAATTTATAACGAATGGATTTCTGCTTATGGATCTGATTGGTTCCGTACGCTAGTTGAAGAACAAATTACACGGTTAGATACTATTGCTGAAAAAGTAACAGAGGCAGACCGCAAGCGTATGAAACAGCATTTTATTATTAGCAGTCAATATGAATATTCATTTTGGGAAATGGCTTATACATTAGAAAAGTGGCCAGTGGATACAGACGTAAAAGACGTAATTGGATAAAGAATAGAAGTAATGTTAGAGATAGGTATGGATCATACCTATCTCTATATTTTTTCTTGTCAAATTTGCGTAAAGTCATTAGTGCTACGGATATGGTGAAATAGAATATCGATAATTTAGCTCATTTAATTGTCTACGCATTAACTGGATAAACTTCTGTCACATTTATTTTACAATTAAAGAACGTAAATGTTGGTGGTATGAAGTTAAATAAGAAAAGAAACCCGAGCTGTTAGCTGTAACGGAGTTGTTTTTTCTTTGCAGGAATTTCTAAGTTAACATGAAGTGCTGTTCATACAATATGCAAATTTGCATATTGTATTTTTTTGAGTTCTTTGTGTGTTAAAATCAAATATAGAGATATGTAAATATAAAGAAGCAAAAGCAGGAATATCCAATGAATTTTGAGAGGTGTTATATGTTTACAAATAAGAAATTAATTCGATTTGGTTTATCGTTGTTTGTATTTTTAGGGATAATTAATTTTACAATCAGCTATTTCCAAACATATCTTGAAACAGCAGCAGATATTAAATGGGTAATTCCAGAAATTTGGAAAACTATTTTACTAGATGTTCCTCAAGGTATACTTGTTCTTTTAGGCGCAATTGCATTATATGATTTCACAAAAGAGGCATCACAAAAAGACGCATCAATCTAAGTGTGTCTTTTTTCAATTAGAAATTTCATAGAGAGCTTTGCTGGAGAAATAGAATAAAAAGCCCTAATTAGGGCTTTTTTCTTTATAGGAATTTCTTAACCGTCATAGAAACCGGTTACTTAGAGGTGTTATAGCAAAGGCATTTACAGTACAAGAAAATCTAAGTGATATATGGAAATATATAGGATTTGTCCGCGTGATTATTGAGAAATTAATTGAGCTTAGTAAGTATGAAGATATGACGCTAGAATTTATATTTTATAATTTCTATTTATAAAAATGAGCCCATAGTAAAAATAGGTATATGAACAAGGTGCATCATCTAGTGATAAGTCATACTTTGTTGGTGTACGTATTGAACTTAGTTTATAGCGCTATTTCTACTTAGATGTAACGAACAGAAATATAGGGAAGCATCAATGAGGTTGTATTTTATAAACGGAGGTTATGAAAATGAATCAGTTTCAACAAGAAATACAAGCGTTAAGCCTTAATGATTACCGATCTGGAAATATTGTCTATTGGGACCAGCAAAATCAATATCCATATTACTATATTGAAGATGCTGCTCGTCGCTGTGGGGGTTGTGGTCGCTGTGGCGGTTGTGGCGGAGG